>JBEKJJ010000040.1:0-41811 GCA_050011295.1 Bryobacteraceae bacterium | reverse complement strand
TGTCCACCGCCTTCTGTTGAGCCGCATCCCATTTCGCCGGCACGCAGAATTCGCCGTAAATGCGGACATCCAAGGGCTTGGTGGCCGATTGCCAGAACATTCCGAGCGGCGAAACCGCTAGCGCGTCCGCCATGTTCCATGCGTAGCCGCGCGGCGAGGCGGCGAAGGCGCGCTCTACGTAATCGCTCACGAAGGCCTGCATCAGCCACTGATGCCCGTCGAAGCTGATAGCGCCGCCAGTATAGAAATTGTCCAGGATCACGTATTTTTCAGCCAGCGCGTGATGGTTGGGCGAAATGTCGCGCCCATACATCACCAACTTCGGATCGCCATTGGCCTGCGTCAAATCTCCGAACACCTGATCGTAAGTGCGATTTTCCTTCACAATGAAGAACACATGCTCAATCCCGAGCGACGCCAGGTTCGCGATCCCTCCCGAGCTCTCGAACTTCGGGCTATTCGCTGCCGTTACTTCCCGTGTACCCGCCGCAATTTGAGCCGGAAGCGGCGGCGGAATCTTGAGTAGCGATCCTTCGTAGGCCTTGGATCGGAACATGCCTGGTGTGACACCGGTCGCAGTGTTGCCAGTCCCTTTGATGTTCACCACGCGCAGCGCCCCATCTTGATCCAGCGCAATCGCGGACGGGAACCATCCTGCCGGAACAGAGCCTTCCAACTTCCAGTTACTTCCGTGACGCTCCACCACCGCGACCGCATTGTTCCCTCCGCAAGAGACATACATGCGCTGCCCGTCCGCGGCAAACACCACGGCATCCGGCAGACTCCCAACGGTAGTGGCCGGATAAGCTGGAATCTTCAGCTCTTTCGCAGCCAGCGTCCGCGTGTCGATCAACGAAATCGAATCCGAGTGCGCATTGGCGACGGCAAGCATCGATTCATCCGGGCTCAGCGCCACGACCGAGGGCGCCAAACCAACGGCGACATCGGACACTTTCCCGCTCTCCACATCAATCACGCTAACAGTTCCCGTGGCCGAAGCTCCCGTGGATGGATTGCTGACGATCGATTCACCGCTGGATGGCGCCACCGAATCGTGCGCTTCAGCCCGCCGCCCACCGCGATTCGCCACAAATACCCGGTTCGATTGTCGAGCCGCAGTCACGCCGAACGGCGCCACGCCCACCGGGATCAATCGCTCCACATGTCTTTCCTTCGCATCGATCACCGCGACAGAATCTTTCAAACTGAGCGCGACGTACGCCTTGCTCCCATCCGACGAAAATGCAATGCCACAGGGCACCGCGTGCCCCTCCAACTTGATTCGCTCTGAGCCTTCCACCGCGCCAGTTTCCGAAAGCTTCACGATCAGAATATTATCCGGACCATTCGCGGATGTTTCACTAGCCCACACCTCGCGATCGCCAGGCCGAAACGCGACGCCGATATAAGAAGTAGCGCGCGACTGCACTTCGCCCACTTGCGCGCCGGATACCGCATCCAGCAAGAGCACCCCGTGCCAGTTGAGAATCGCCAACAGATGCTTTCGCGAATCCATCGCCACGTCCACCGGGCGTCCTTTGATCAGCGTTTGCTCGCCCCATGGCCGCAGAAGCTGATTCGTCGGTAATAAATAAAATCCCCCAGGCTGCTTGCCGATGGAAACGGTGCTCTTAAGGATCGGAAACAGAACCGGCTCGGTTGCGATCAGCGCGGCCGCGGCAAGAACCGACAAGAGGGCGATGGATTTGCTCCGCATGTTGAAGCCAAAGTACCATAGTCGGACAGAGCAAGGGCTGTAATTTTCTTGTAATCTGGAGGCTCCATGCGCCGCACTCTGCTATTTATCGCTCTCGCCGTCCCCATCGCAGCCGAACTCACGTATCAGAAACCACCCCAGGAAATTCTGGACATTCTGAAAGCGCCCGTTCCGCCGACGCTCGCAGTGAATCCGCCCCGAACCTACGCGACGTTGTCCCAGACCGAGCGCTATCCCTCTATCGCCGAAGTCTCCCAACCCATGCTGCGCCTGGCCGGACTGCGCATCAACCCTCGGACGAACGGACTGCATCTTGCGCCGAATAGCGTTTCGATTACGCTGGTGCGCCTCTCCGATGCCACAAAGATTTCCGTCTCACTGCCCGCGAATGCGCACGCGAGCAGCCTGCGCTGGACCGCGGACGGAAAGCAATTCGCCTTCGCGAACACCACCGCGACCGGTATCGATCTCTGGATTGGCGACCCAGCCAGCGGCCAGACAAAGAAAATCGAAGGGATCAAGCTGAACACCGTCCTGGGCGATCCCATCGAGTGGCTTCCCGATAACAAAACGCTGCTAGTGAAAGCCGTACCGGCAACCCGAGGCCAGGCGCCCGCCGAGCGCACTGTCCCCACCGGTCCGCATGTTCAGGAAAGCGATGGCCATGCCGGCCCCGTTCCAACTTACGAAGACATGCTGCAGAATCCGCATGACGAAGACCTCTTCGAATACTACGCGTCAGTGCAATTGGTGCGCGTCGACAGCTCGAACGGCTCCGTCACTCCGGTCGGCAATCCGGGATTGCTCGAACAAGTCAGCGTATCGCCCGAAGGCAAAGACATTTTGATCACTCGCTTGCACCGTCCGTTTTCCTATCTGCATCCGGCGCGCGAATTTCCCAAGGAAGTGGAAGTCTGGAATACATCGGGCTCGCTGGTCTACAAAGTGGCCAGCTTGCCGCTTCCCGCGCGAGTGCCGCTCGGTGGCGTCGAAACCGGACCGCGCCAAATCCGCTGGATGGCGAATCAGCCCGCAACCATCTTCTGGGTCGAAGCGCTGGACGGTGGCAACCCCAAAGAAAAAGTTCCTCATCGCGATCGCATGCTGGCCATTCGTGCTCCGTTCAGGGGCGATCCGCAAGAGATTTTCAAAACGGAGGAACGTTTCGCCGGCATCCAGTTTGGATCGAACTTCGCGTTGGTCGAAGATCTGCACCGCGTCACCAAGCTGCTCCGAACTTTCGAAATTGATCCTACGAAACCGAACGCCGAAGGGAGACTGATCTGGAGCCGCAATCAGCAGGATCGCTACAAAGATCCCGGCCGTCCCGTAGAGCGTCGACAAGTTGCTCGCACCTTCTTCGGAGGCGGCGGGAGCGATTCGCCACTGCTCCAATCCGGCGATTCCATCATTCTTTCCGGCCCGGGCGCATCACCCGAAGGCGACCGCCCATTTCTCGATCGTTTCAATATCGCCACCGGCCAAACCGAGCGGCTGTTCCATTGTCCCGAAGATAAATATGAAACTGTCGAAGCCGTGCTGGACGATCAAGGCTCGCGCTTCATCACGCGCCGCGAGAGCCCCGCCCAGCCGCCCAACTTCTATCTCCATAGCGGAACGTCGGAAATCGCGCTCACGGCTTTCAAGGATCCCGCGCCCCAGCTCCGGCGCATCCACAAAGAACTGGTCACCTACAAGCGCGCCGATGGTGTGCCGCTCTCTTTCGAACTCTACCTGCCGCCGGATTACAAATCCGGCACGCGCCTGCCGGCCGTCGTGTGGGCTTATCCGCGCGAGTTCAACGATGCCGATACTGCGGGACAAGTCAGCGGCTCCGCACAACGATTCACCATGATCGGCGGATATTCCGAGTTGTTCTTCCTATTGGATGGTTATGCGGTACTCGAAAACGTCGCGATGCCCGTCGTTGGGACAATCGACGTTGTGAACAACACTTACGTCGAGCAGATCGTCGCGGATTCCAAGGCAGCTATTGACAAGGCGGCGGAAATGGGCGTGATCGATCCGAACCGCGTGGGCGTGGGTGGCCACAGCTACGGCGCATTCATGACCGCGAATCTGCTGGCCCATTGCAACCTGTTCCGCGCCGGCATTGCTGAAAGCGGAGCCTATAACCGCACGCTGACGCCCTTCGGATTTCAAAGCGAGCGCCGGTCTTTCTGGGAAGCGCAGGATACTTATCTGCGGATGTCGCCCTTCATGTTCGCCGACAAAATCAAGGCGCCGATTCTGCTGGTCCACGGCGAGGCGGACGACAATTCCGGAACGTTCCCCATCCAGACCGAGCGCATGTATGCAGCTATTCGCGGCAACGGCGGAACGGTGCGCCTGGTCTTCCTACCAAACGAAGCGCACGGCTATCGCGCCAAAGAAACTATCGAGCACTTGCTCTGGGAGAAATTCACCTGGTTCGACAAATACGTCAAGCACGCAGAAACGGCCTCAGGTTTGGAGAGCGTTGCCGAACCGCGACCGTGAGGGAGCAGGTCCCTTTACTGCGTCACACTCACTGGCGCGGGATTACTTGTCTCCCCGGCAACCGTCAGCACTAACGGATAATTCCCCGTCTTCAGGCTGGCCGGAACCACGATATCCATCTGCCCCAAGCCCACGAATCCTGGCGCCAATCCCACAAAGCTCACCTGCGCGGATCCCGATCCGATAGTCGCCGTCGCCGCCGACGTCGCAGCAGCTGGGGGACTCTTGGGCGATGCAGCTCCATCCGCCACCGCCGGGGTCACCGGCCCTGTACCAGTAAAGTAAGCCGTGATCGTGCTCCCCACCTTTGCGGGATTGCTCGGCGTATTGGCGGAAGAATCGGCGTTCTGCACCGCCGCTTGGCCGGTTGAGGAAACAAACAGGCCCGGATCGGCCGTCAAAACCGTAACATTCACCGCCGGGCTGGAACGGCCATTCGCGGTCACAACAATGCTCGCCGTACTTCCGGTTGTCTCCCAAGGAACCTGGAAGTTCACTTGATAAGGAGTCACAAAAAGAATGGGCGCCGCCTTCCCATTGACAGTCACCGATACGCCGCCTAGGGCGGTTGTTGCCGGCAAACCCGCAGCCGCATTCTGGGAAGCAAAACTTGTCCCGAAGATGCTGGCCAACTCGCCTGGCGCGATCTCGGGCCGGAACCTGGCGGCATTCACGACGCCGCTAGCAAAGATGGCCGGCGGCGCGGGCTTCAGCATCCGCACAACGTTGTTAAAAGTATCCGAGATGTAAAGGTTGCCCGAACTGTCCAGCGCGACATCGTGGGGAAAGTAGAGAGTGGCGTTCGTAGCCAGCCCACCATCTCCGAAATAAGCCTGGATGCCGTCGCCCGCTACGGTGCTGATAATGCCGTCGGGCGTCACCTTGCGGATTCTGCTGTTGAAAGTGTCGGCGATATAAACATTGCCGGCCGCATCCACGGCAACGCCCGTCGGATCGCCCAGCGACGCATCCACCGCCGGCCCGCCATCGCCCGAATATCCCAGCAAGCCGTTGCCCGCAATAACCGCTATAGAAACTCCCTCCACAAACTTCACGATACGCCGATTTCCGGTATCCGCGATGTACATCGCCCCATTAGAATCGAATGCGATGCCGTCCGGTTGATTCAGCTGCAACTCCGTAGCTGCGCCCCCCACAACTGTAAAGATGTTGGCGCTCGAAACCTTCCGGATTACGTTATTGCCGGCGTCACAAATAAACACGTTGCCGAACTTATCCACTGCCACAGCCGTCGGACTGCTCACTTCGGCGTCCACTGCAAGGCCGCCGTCCCCGTCGAAGCCGGCCGTGTTGTCTCCTGCAAAGGTGGTTATGGTCCCGCCTGACGACACCATCCGAACCACGTTGTTCGTGGCATCCGCGATATACAGGTTGCCGGAGGAATCCAGCGCCATACCAACAGGGCCGTTCAATTCGGCTTTGATAGCCGCCCCGGTGTCGCCCGTGTAACCGGCGGTGCCATCGCCGGCGAAGGTGTTAATGGTCCCACTGGAGATCACTCGGATACGTTGATTCACGGCATCCGCGATATAAATCTTGCCTGAAGAATCCACAATTACCCGGACCGGACCGGCCAACTCGGCGCCGGTAGCCGCGCTTCCATCGCCTGTGAATCCAGAGGTTCCCGTGCCCGCTATGGTTGAAATGTTATATTGCTGAGCCCACGCCCCCGTCCCGCACAAAATCGCGAGCGAAACCGTGCCAAGAAAATGCCTTACTGCCATGTGTCGATGTAACCCGCTTCGAAAAGAATAAGTTGCTTTCCCTATGATGCCACGGATGAGATGAAAACAGCAGTGTGCGTGTTCGGCCCAGGTGTGGCTGGAGCGCTACCACGAGCGCAGCGCATCCACTAATATCGTTCACGATATCTACGACGCGCGCGCCCTCCCCCGTCCGAAACAATATCGCCCGAGCGTTCCCAGCACGCCGCCGATCTTGAAGTTGATCAGATGCCGTGCCCAGAACAATTCTCTCTTATCGCAAACCGTGGACTCGCTAAATCTCGATATTTCACCCTCCAGCCCTCGCGCGTCCTGGCCAGCCGCCAGCCGCGCCCGCAGTTCCCTTGCATCCCGAATGCGCCGCGCCACTGTCTGACCCCGGCGATTGGATATCCGCCCGTACTTGAGTTTGGCATGATTCAGGCTCTCCGCGGCATCGTAGGTCGCATCCACCAGTTCAGCCCGCGTCATCCAATTCGTTTCGTAGCTGAGGATGCGTTCCCAGCTTGGTTCCACCAACAGCCGCCTGTGATCCTCTAACGAACGCGCAAACACTCGATAGCCGAATTGTTCCGGCGCCTCGAAGATACGGCTGCCCGGATCAAGGAACGGCCCCATCGGGGAGATGAAGCAGGACAGCCTCCGGTCGCTCATCTCAAACAGCCGCTCGCAATAGGCCGCCGTGTCCTGAACTGATTGGTAGGTCTGCTCAGGCATACCGATCATAAAGAACACATCAATGCGTGTGCAGCGCAATCGCAAAGCTTCTAGAATCGCCTCCTCGAACTGTTCGTTATCGTAAGGCGCTTCCCCTTCCTGGGCCCCGCGGACCTTCGGATCGTGGCTTTCCGGACTGAGCTCGATGCTCCAATTGCGCACCGACGCATCTATTCGCCGCAAGAAATCGATGGTAGGCAAATCAAAAAACTCGAAGACCACTTGATTCTCGACATCCGCCGCCTTCAGCCGCTCGAGCACCGCTTCGGCATGCTCGGCGCCTGCCTGCAGCAAATCGCCCACCAGAAAAATCGGAGCGCGCATGAGCCGCGAGAGCGCCACGATGTTCGCCACCAGGCTCTCCGGGCTGCGAAAAGCCGGCACAATTCGTTTGGTAAGGTGCCCGCACGTGGTGATCGAGCTGCCGCAGGTCGCGCAATTATGCGCGCAGCCTTTCACGGTAAAAACGGCCGTGATCGGATTCTTCAGCCATCCGACAAACGGCACTACGCTCGCCAGGTCCCGATAGCGCAGCACCATTTCCACCATCAAGTCCGCGCGCAGATCCACATAGTCCAGCGTGGCCGGCAGAAAGGTCATCGGATTCACCCTGGGCAATCCGTTTTGCTTCCAGGTCAGGTTCGGGATCTTCTCCAGCGGCTGGTGATTCTTCAACGCCAAAAGAAGCTGATGCAGCGGAATCTCAGTGCTGTCGCCGCGCAGCACGAAGTCCACCTGCTTGTAGTTGATCAGCTCCTGATGGAAGTAGGTGGAGGAAAGTCCACCCATGATCACCGGCACATCCGGATAAATTTCCTTCACCAGCCTGGCTACTTCGAGCGCGCCGTGCGCGTGCGGCAGCCAATGCAGGTCAATCCCCACCGCGCGCGGATGCACCGACGCCAGGAAATCGCGCACCGCAAACTTTCGATCCTTCATCATCCGCACCGCCAGATTCACGATCCGAACTCGCATCCCTTGCGCCTGCAAATAACTCAGAATCGTGAGAAATCCCAGCGGATACATCTCGAATACGGTCGAGGAAGGGATTACATCGCTGATCGGCCCATAGAAAATGGACTTCTCGCGGAAGTCGAAAACACTAGGGGCGTGCAGCAGCAAAAGGTCGAGAGGAGTGTCTCGCGCCATTAGTAAAGGCTATTCCCGGGCTCGTGCGAGGATCTCCTTAATAATAGCTGTCTTGGCATCGGCGTAGTTCTCGACATGCTCCCACTGCTTTTGAGCCAAGGCCAACTTAGTGCGCGCGTACAGATCACGATCTCCCTCATTGCTACGCAGCCAGTCCCGAAAAATCAGAATGCGGTCAATTTCGGCGCACCCTGAGGACAGCACGTGCAAGTTAATTTCCGTGTCGGGACCCTGGAACATCCGATGCTCAAACCACTCCGGCTCGCGGACGCGCAGAACGTAGCCGGCGGCTTCGAGTGCGGGCACGTAAGCTTCTTCATCGGCCGAATCGCTGACCACCAGCAGCACGTCGATGATGGGTTTCGCAATCAATCCCGGCACCGAAGTCGATCCGGTATGTTCAAGCCGCAACGCCCGCGCGCCTAGAACACTTCGAATTCTGTCAGCTTCAAGCGCAAACAGCTCAGGCCACTGCGGATCATACTCCACAATCAGAATCCGTTCAGACATGCCGTCCCAACGTCGCTGAGTTTTCTGAGGATACAAGATCTCGGCGCATGTGGGGCAGGGCCGTGCCCTGCCGGGCTCCTGGACGAATCATTTTTGCGGTTTGGCAGTAGACCACCGGCAGGGCATGGCCCTGCCCCACTGCTAGAGTAGCGAAGAAAGAAACGCGCACATCCGGCCAGCCGTATCCGTGTTGTGCGAAACCCGCACCCACGCCACCCGCGAGCGCTCGCCATTGGCGCAGAAGAACCCCACTCCCCCGGATTTTGTCCGGCTGTCGGACCAGGAATCGATCAGGTGTCCCTCAATGAACAACGTGAAGGAATCGCCACGCGCCTCAAGATGGATGTGATACAGCGTGTCTTTTTGAAACGTGCCTGGGCAACGGACACGCACTCGCGCCGATTCCTTTCCTCCGACGACCGTGTATCTTTCTACCACCAGCGGAGGCATGGGACCCTTCCCCTCCACGATCAGCTTGGCCACCTGATAGGAGCGGGTTCCGCTTGCCCGGAAAACCAAGCCCAGCCCCTTGCTGACCACTTGCGCAACTGAATCCACATCGTAGTCGGTTAAATGTAGCGAGGGAGTGAGAACGGCCAGTTTTCCCGGGATCGCCAACCCGCCATTATCGTACGACCAAGTAGTTACGTTTTCAACACTTTCCCAGGAATCGAGGCCACTCTGGAAATCGTCAAAGATGTCCAATTGCGCCCGCTTTGCGACATCTTTCTTGAAAGTGTCCCAGGCATCCGGTTTGTGCCGCGAGGGCTTCAGCACCACCGCGCCCGCTATGGCCGTCAAAGCCAGCAGAATCCCCAGGGCGAGCATCTGCCTACGAAGATTGAAGCGATTCGGCAATAGGTAGGTCCAAAATCTCATGGGGCCTTGAAAGCTGCCCTATGGGCTGGCTCACTTTAAAGTATGGGCCCGACAGCCAGGAAAAGGAATGCAGCGTTCAGCGCGGTATCCGAGGAATTGAACCCCAGTACTCTTAGAGTCCGGCTGGCTAGGTCCTCCGAGGGCCGAGGTTCAGGCCCCCGCGGAGCGAATCATGCTAATTTCCATGCCATCCCAGCCGTCAATCGGAGTAGTTTGGAGTTTGCGGCTCATGGTCCGGAATTGGTACTGCGTAAACGATAAAGCGAAGCCGGATTCCAAGCAGCGCACCACCCTCCCGACCGCTACCAGCTGTAACGGAATCTGGCCGTCTAACATGGAAGGCCACTCGATATTGAGCTCAATTCTCGTACCCAGCTGAGTGCGCTGGTCCGCAATGATCAGCAACCCACCACTGCTCATGTTCATGGTACGTCCCACACCCGATATCCGATTGGATCGTCCAACCGTGCGGTACTTTACATTCAGCGAGATCGGATAGCGTATCTTCGATCGTCGTTCTAGCGGAGTCGTTTTGGTAATAGCTTGCACCGAAGCCTCCTTAGGGCGCGGTACAAAAGAAGGCACGTTGATGACCATTGTTCAGCGAATGCTTGCCTCCTTTAAGTTATTGAAAAAAGTGGATTAAAGCTGGTAGATCAGGCATTGACCAACTGCGAGTCTCGCGCGGGGAGAATCGATTGATTATACCACTAACCTTTAGGTTAGCCACCAGCTCTGGTAGACTGGCTCTCGGGGAACCACGCCATGCCAAGATTGCTCCTGTTTGCCTTAGCAGCCCTGACACTTTTCGCCGCTGATACTCCTTGGGACAAAGTTCGCGACCTCAAAACCGGTACCGAGCTTCGGATTTTCAAGAAGGGATCCCGGCAACCGGTCATCGGTACCATGGACGAAGCCAACGATGAGCGTGTCGTCGTGGTAATTAAGAACGAGGAGTTGGCGATCCAGAAGGACGATATCGACCGCATCGATTTCCGGCCAGCTACCAAGTCGCACGCGGTGAAAGAAACCCGCACCACCCAGTCGGACTCCACCCAGACCACCCCCGTAGGCCCCCAACCGAAAGGAAGCCAGTCTGGCCCGAGCACATCCACGACAACCAGCATTGGAACAGCATCCAAGCCCGACTTCGAAACCATCTACCGCCGCACCGCAAAATAGCACGTGGGGCAGGATGTCTTTTTGTGCCACTCCGACAAAGTGTTGAATCCATTGTGGCACGCACTCTTGCGTGCCGCGTCGGCACTCCTGCCGACGCCTGGCTTGCCCGTTGGCGAGGGCTACGGCGAAACATCGGGCGGCAAGTCTCACCAGCGCGGCCACTCCTTCAACTTCCTTCACGGCCGGCGGCTTATCCGCTGTTCATCGCGAATATCTGGCGGCCGGCGGACTCGATTTTCTAATCGGCGATGGCCGCCTGAACTAGGCGCCCGAATACGTGTGGGAGAGCTTCTATTCAGCGCCTTTTTCCCGGTTTCTTCACCACTCTCGACGTGCAGCGCGATTCAAATCCGGCCTACAATCACGATCGCGGTCCAGTGATGATCTACAGCATCCGGATGCACCTCGCCCTGGGCCTGAAACCTTGGTTGGCGGAATAACCAGATTCAACCCGGCTGGTTCACGGGAATCACCAGGTGCGAATCGTATCGCCCTCCCGTGAAAATGGTGTGCACACAGCGATTCTCAAGCTTCCGATGACCGAAGGCCGGATATTTCGCAGCATCATGCCCCTGGATCGCGATCTCGAAAGTCGATCCAGCTTCGAACAGCGTGCTGGACGGCCAAATCTCAATTTCTAATGGCACAATCTCGTTGGGCCGCAGCTTTTGAATTCGAGTGTGGTTGAGCCAAGGGCGTAGCGGCGTGCTCCGCGATTGGTCCACTTCTCTATGCGATGCCCGCAGCCAGCCCTTCGCCACAGCGTCGCGCCTGTATCCGTTGAATCCCGAGAAGAACACTTCCCGCTTGGAGGAATCGAACTTTCGAATGACCACGAACAGATCCAGATCGTCGCCTTCCGATGTACTGGCCCAGAGTTTCAGCCGCATGCTCCCGGTCAACTCGGTGGTTTTGTCGAAGCGAAATGAGAATGCAGCCTTGTCGCTCTCCTTCTTTCCGGTGCTGCGGTACTCGACGCTGCTCTCCTCCTCCACCGGCTCCCGCTCAAGTCCCGAAGTGCGGGCGTACAAATAAAGCCGCTCAGGCCGGACCGTCGCGACCGGCCAATTGTCCTCATTCCGGACGTCCTGCTGATAGTAGGATTTTCGAACCTCCAGCCGCACCCTCGGCACCCCGCGCATGCCATTATCCACGTCGCGCAGGAAACAATCGAGGAACCGCTTCTGGATCGCGCGCGCTTCATCGCCGTAGAACGTCTCCCACTTCTTCCGCCCGTGGGTGAACAGCCATTTTTCCTTCGATGCTATCCGTTCGAATCCTTCAATTGACCCACGCGTATGCAATCCATGGTCGGACCAATTCGCACAAACCAGCGCCGGCACGTCGATGTCTTCGAGGATCGGCCGTTTCTCCCTCCAATAGGCGTCATCCAATGGATGGCTCTCTCTATCAGCCAGAAAATCCTCCGCCAGTGGAAATTGCCGATTGTGCCCACCCTTGATTCGATTCTTGAACCAGATGGGAACGAACCTGGTCTCGGGTATTCCGCCATGAAATGCGAATTCCCGGTAAAAATCGGTCACTCCCTCCCATGGCACCATCGCGCGTAGATGCGGCGGCTTCAACGCCGCGACGCGCCATTGTGACATAGCAAGATACGACACCCCGATCAGTCCGACGCGTCCAGTGCACCACGGCTGCATTGCCACCCATTCGATGAGGTCGTAATAATCTTGCGCGTCCAGTGGGCGCAGCACACCCGCGTGGCCCTCGGATTTGTGCATTCCCCGGACATCCGCCTGCATCACGGCATAGCCGTTCCCAACCCAGTGCTCCGGATCGGGAGACTCAAAGCCAGTGAATCGCGAGCGATTGAGTTTCCCGAACTTCACTCCGGATAGACGCATGAAGAACTCTCCCATGCGATCGGGCAGCTTGTCTTTGCCGTAGGGCGTGACGGACATGACGGCCGCCCAGGGGCCCTCCGCCGGAGGCCGGAACAGATTGACGAACAGCCGTACACCGTCCCGCATCGGAACGGGAATATCTCGCTCCAGAATCATCCCCGAATCTTAACAACTCCCAACCGAGCGGCGACCGATGCTTGCGCCATCCGCACCCACTCCTCGCCGAGCCTCCGCCGCCGAATCCGCCAGAACATCGCGGCCGCGACGCTGATCAAGGCCACTCCCACCGCCGGACCCGCGAGCCACGCTTGGCCGAACAGCGCGCCAGTCACTGCCGCAGCCGCGAACACAACAGAATAGATTGGCGCAACGCGTGGCAAATGTCCAGGAGGATAATTGCCCGCGCAAGCGCTGCCGGCCGAGGCCTCGGATTCGATGGAGCTGATGAATCGATCGATATCGCGGCGCGCTTAGAAGGCTGGCAGCAGGCGAGGACGGGCGGCTAGAGATGCAGACGGACTTGGGCCTGGCGGGGTCCGTCGGGCCAAAGAGATGGCGAGTAAGACGGGATTTCGAGAATGTCCTCGGAGCTACGCAACCCAGCGGAGACTGACAGAAGACACTTGCGGCCCATGGAGACCTCAACGCCGCTGCAGGATCACGGCTCCGATGGACGGGAGGCTGATGATGTTGCCGGAATGGAGCTGGGCGCCGTAGCCCCCGTTGGAGATCAGTGGTTCCGCGTGGACCTGATATTGCGGCCAGGATGAGTTGAAGATTTCCTTGTAGGCAGATCCAGCGGGCAAGTTCAACCAGCCAAGATTCTGCTGCTGGGTGTTGGTGCCAAAGGTAGCCACGACAAAGAACTCACCGTTTGCGCGTGCAAAGGCGACGGTCTTGTCGCCGCGGCCGGTCCACTGATTGTCATTGCCGCGAATGCCGTTCGACGCGTTGTTGCGCAGGCCCATCAGGTCGCGAAACCACGTGAGCACTTGCAGGAACTCGCTTCCAGTTTGTTCGTAATTATCGAGGCGCAAGGTGAAGCCGGGGATGGTTGGCGAATTGCCGAACGTAAACGGCTGGTCCTCCGCGGCTTCTTCTCCCATAAAGATCATGGGAATGCCCTCCGCCATCAGGGCCACGGTTCCAATCGCCTTTGCCATCTGGCGTCCGTTGCCCCAAGCCTCGGTTGCCGCGATGCGTTTGGTCGCGCCTTGGCCGCTGACAGTGTCGTGGCTTTCCGCGTAAATGACGGAGCGCTGAAAGGGGCGTCCCGAGCCATCGAGGGCGCCCGTCACGTCCGAGGCGTGATCGTCTGTATTTATGGCAGCGTTGTTCAGCGCGTACATTTCGTCAAAGTGCCATTGGCCGTCGAGGACGCCGGTAGCGGGGTCGGTCATGGGTGGATTTTCGGGAGAGTTCTCGCCGACGAGGTAGGGCCAACCATTTCCGGCGGCGTCCGCGGCGCGGCGCAGGGCGGTGCGGAGCATATCGAGGAACTCCCAACCTTTTCCGGCGCCGAATTCGTATTTACCGTCTGGTCCCTGCGCGATCACATAGGGAGTGCTGTCGGTGGAGTGGCCGCCGTTGACAATGGTCTCGGTGGAGTCGAAGCGGAAGCCGTCGAGTTGGAACAGGCTGAACAGATAGACAGTGGCTTGGCGGAAGAACTCGCAGGCCGCGGGATGCGCGAAATAGACCATGTCGCCCCACGCGGTGGCTCCACTGACGTAGACATCGCGAGCCAGCACCTGTAAGGGCGAGTCGACGAAGTGATTGTAGACGAGGTCAAGGACGATGGCGCGAGAGGCATCGTGAGCGGCACGGACCAGGCGCGCGAAATCGAGCGGAGTGCCATAGGAGGAATCGAACGCGAAGAAGAGGCTGGGATTGTAGCCCCACCCCGCCTGGCTGGCTGGAAATTCGTGCAACGGAAGAAACTCGAGGGCGGTGACAGGCAGACGAGTGAGATAACCGTTTTGCAACTCCAGAATGACTTGATCGAAGTCGGTCTTGGCGCTGGCATTGCGCTGGGTGAAGCGCTGGACGTGCATCTCATAGATGAGCAGCCAGTCCCAGGTGGCCGTCTGCCAGGCTCGGTTGGTGAAGGGCGCAAGGATGACCGCAAGGTCGGCGACGTATGACCAGGATTGTTCCGCGCCTGTGCCGGCTTGTACTGTTAGGTCGCCTTGGTCGAGCGCCCAGCGGGAGGCGGGATCGAGCGATTCTCCGTAACCGAAGCTGGGGTCGAGCAGTTCACGGCCGTCGGAGTAGGCGAAGCGATAAAGCGCGCCGTGGGGCGCGGCGGCTTCGGGAACCGCTGTCCACCAATAACGCAGGTCGTTCGTCAGATTCATGGAGACGGTGGTTACATTGCGCGGTGTTCCCGGTGCGTTGGGTGATTGCATGAGCAGCACGGAGCAGTTCACGGCGTGGGGTGCGCGTACGACGACGTAAGCCTGTCCCTGGAATTTGTTAAGGCCGTGAGGCATTTCCCAAGGGTCGAAGACGCCGGCGTTCACGATGTTTTGCCCGTAGACGGCGCTCATGAGGGACTGCCGAAGGTTGGAGTTGGCATCGACGAAACCGCCGGGCTGTGAGGCGCTGACGCCGCCAACCCCGTCGATCGTGTGGAGCGTGGTTGTGCCGGGCGTGGACATGATGCCGCGGCGGAAGTCGAGAGGTCCGTCGGGTCGCGATTCCCCGACTAGCGTGGCCCAGAAGGGGACGCCGGGAAAAGTGTCTAGTTGCGCGAGCCATGTACCGTCGGCTGCACGGGGCGCGGACAGGTTCTGGTGCGCGGGCGCGTCGCCGATTCCGACCTGCAGACTGACGGTGGCGCCGAACGCGCTACCGGGGTTTGGATGGATGATGAGGTTCACGGCTCCAGTCGGGGTGGGAGCGGTGGTGAGCCAGTGGTCGTACCCGTTGACGGCGATGGAGGGATTTACGGCAGCGGCTGGCGGGATGCGGAAGCGGCGCATCAGAGATTGCGGTTCGGTGGTCCACCAGATGTTGTAGAGGAGGCCGGTGTAGATGGTGATGGTGTAATGCGACGTGGCGAAGACGGCGTCGAGCGGCGTGGTGGTATTAGGAATTATGGTGTCATCGAAATCGCCGACCAGGTCCTGGATGCGGAGGTTCGGGGTCCCGAGGGCGAGTGGGAAGAAAAAATCAACCCCAACCTGCATTGGCGTCATGGCCGTGGACTGCACGTTCACTTCGCCGCTCTTGACCCAGATATTCGGGCCATCACTGGGGGCCCAGAAGCGGATGGCGTTGTCGGGTTCGTAACCGCCGGCGGCGCTCACCAGTTTGAAATGGAAGCCGGACTGAAGCGCGGGGGTCAACTGGATAACGAAGGTCGAGGTATTGGCGGCGTTGTTTCGGGCGGACTCATTGGTTGGGGTTCCCTCGTTCGGGGGGACCCAGATATACGCCGCGCCTCCGTTGAAGCGGTTCTCGGTAATGGCGTTAATCGTAACGGTTGGAAAAGCGGCGGGCGGGCCAGGGGCTTGGGTGGCGCAACGGGCGGAGTAGTCCTCGGTCCAGAGTTCGGTGGCTTCCAGGGAGGGTACGGTTCGGGTGAAGCTGTCCGATTCCCATGCGTTGTTAGCAAAGCGATATTTGAATGAGACGTCGCGCTGGTCCTTGGTAGTGCCCGAGAGAGCGAAGCCCCAAGTGACGCCGTCGGGGGCCAGGGTTCCGGCAAGGTCCCAGACCCCGCCGTTCTGGTCCCAGGCGTGGATGAAGACGGTTGAGAGAGGTACGGCGGGCGTATACCAGATCTGAATTTGCATGGTCGTGTTCCTCCGTTCCTCATAGGATAGCTTTCGGGGGCGAGGGCCGCTCGCCAATCGGGA
Source organism: Bryobacteraceae bacterium (assembly GCA_050011295.1). Taxonomy (GTDB): domain Bacteria; phylum Acidobacteriota; class Terriglobia; order Bryobacterales; family Bryobacteraceae; genus Palsa-89. Next base: position 25,682 of record JBEKJJ010000040.1, on the reverse strand, counting down.
AGCCATCCTGCATAGTTCTCTCGTCGAAGGCCGCGCATATGAGCGGAGCTGTTTGTGCGGCTGCTATTTCTCGGATGGCGAACCTATCATCTCGTGTTTTCCTCTTCGACGTCCGAGCGTAATTTTCCCTCAAGAGTTCGCGTTCTTAGCCGATGTGAGCTAGATGAAATCAACCTGCACTGAACCCAGCATTCATAGAAGCGGCCCCGGACTGGGATCGCCGATTCAAGTGCTTCTTATTGAAGACGATCCTGACGCCGCCGCATACACCAGCGCGCAAGTCAGTCACAGCCAGGATGACATTTTCCGGGTGGAGTGGAAGAGCAACCTTCTTAACGCCATCAGCCGGCTTGGAAAACCGGGGGTTGACGTTGTCCTGCTCGATCTTGGGATGCCGGAGCTGGAGGGCTATAAGACGCATCTTGCCATTACGTCGGTGGTGGGGAAAACGGTGCCTGTCGTCATTCTGACGGGCGATGACAGTATTGCTTCGCAGGCCATTACCAAAGTACAGGGAGCCTCCAATTACCTGATAAAGCAGCGTACATCGCCGGTTGAACTCAGGCGGGCCCTATATGAAGCAGTCGTTCCTGTCACGACTTCGAAAGCATCCTCGGATGGTGGATCAACGATAGGCGAAACAGTCAGCCGCTTGGTAACAAGAATGCTGCGGAAATGAGGGACAGGGATTTGGTGCTTAAAGCGCGGCGTGGCTCAAATCCGCGGCTATTTCTTTTCCCAGACCTTCGAAACTAATGTTCACCTCCCGGGCGCGGTTCAACGCTGCCTGCACGTGCGGAAGAATATTTTCTCTTCCCACATGGCGGACGAATTGCGCCTGCTTCAGCATTCGGGCCGGTTGCTCGCGGGCTCCGCAGATCAGAAGCGTCCGGCCCGTCTTCCGGAGCCGGTCGGAAAAGACTTCGAGCGCATGCAGGCCGGTTGCATCTATCGCCGTCATATTGCGTACTCGCAGAACTACCACGGCTGCGAATTTCTTAAGATCTTCGGTCTCTTCAGCCAACTTGTCGGTTGTTCCAAAGAGAAATGGCCCGTGAATCCGCAGGATGGTCACGTAGCCGGGAACGTCCTTGTCCTGCAGGATGTGAGGGCGTCCACTTTCGATATACTCGGGCGTCACCCGAACCACCGTGGTGGTTTGTGAAATACGGTAAATATACAACAGCGCTGCCAGCGCCATTCCCACTTCGACCGCTACGGTGAGATCGGCCAGAACAGTAAGCGCAAATGTGGCAGCCCAGACCGCGATATCGGCGCGGCTCAGCTTCAGAATCGTTCCTATTTCCCGCCACTCGCCCATGTTGTAAGCCACCACGAACAACACAGCCGCCAATGTTGCTAGCGGAATGAATTTAGCTAACGGGGCGGCCACGAAAAGAATTGCCAGCAATGTCAGCGCATGAATCATCCCGGCCACTGGAGTCTTGGCTCCGGAGCGTATATTCGTGGCGGTGCGGGCGATAGCGCCGGTGGCTGGTATTCCGCCGATCAAAGGCGTCACCACGTTGGCGACCCCCTGCGCGATCAGCTCCACGTTGGAATTGTGTTTGTCGCCACTCATTCCATCCGCTACTACGGCCGAGAGTAGGCTCTCAACAGCCGCGAGCACTGCTACGGTGAGAGCCGAGGGTAGGAGCGGTAAAATCAGGTCGGCCCGGAATGTGGGTATTTGAAAGACGGGAAAGCCGGAGGGAATCCCTCCAAACTTTGAGCCGATGGTTTCCAACGGCAGCTTGAGGAGAACGACTGCCGCAGTTCCTCCGAGCAAGGCGATGATGGATCCGGGAATCCGTTTGGTGATGATCGGCCAAAGAACAATGGCTGCCAGCGAGCAACCACCCACCAGGGCCGTGATTGGATCAATGGTCGACAAATGCGTGAGCAGCACGTGGATTCGTCCGATAAATTCGCTCGGAATCGCTGTGGTCCGGAGGCCCAGAAAATCCCGGATCTGCGTGGAAGCGATCAGCACCGCGATGCCGTTGGTAAATCCGATGGTCACCGGGCGGGGGATGAACCTGACCGCGGTTCCAAAGCCTGCCGCCCCCATAACGATCAAGATGACGCCCGCCATCATGGTGACCATGAACAAGCCTGACAAACCGAATCTGGCGATGATGCCCGCGACGATCACCACAAATGCGCCGGTCGGGCCGCCGATCTGGGTGCGCGATCCGCCCAGGGCCGAAATCAGGAAGCCGGCCACGATTGCCGTGTAAATCCCGGCCTGCGGCGTCACGCCGGACGCGATTCCGAAAGCCATCGCCAGCGGCAATGCGACCAGTCCCACAGTTAGCCCGGCGATCAAGTCCGCAATGAAGAACTTCAGATTGTACTGGCGCAGACAAAGCAGAAGCTTCGGCAGCCAACGATCCAGCGGCGTTTGGGGCAATGCGATCACCGGCTCTCCTCTCTTTCCATTTCGCCCAGGGTTGCCAAAGTTCCGGCGATATGAGCCTGAAAATAGCGGCGCATCACGTCCAGAACTTCGGTCAAGATCGGATCGCGCAGGCTATAAAAGACCTGGTTGCCCTCTTTCCGGTTCAGCACGATTTGCTTGGAGCGCAGAACCGAGAGGTGCTGGGAAGCATTGGCCTGTTCGATGCCTAACCGCTCAATGAGCTTTCCGGCGGGCAAGGGGCCATCACGCAGCAATTCGACAATGGCGATGCGGGTGGGGTGGGCGAGAGCGTGAAAGACTTCGGCCTTGAACTGGCGGAGCGACTCTGGCATGACTCAAGTATATACGACATTTAGAATATACGAATTGTCTCATAAGATCGGGCCTTTGGGAAGGCCACCCGCTGCTGGAGTAAGAGTAGTTGAGAACCGCGCAGGGAGATCGAGGTTGGTGGTCAACGGGGGTGAATTCGTCGACGGCCAAAGGGGTTTGCTGAAATCCGTCAGCAGAGCGCCGAGCGGACAGGAGAGGATTTCACGCTTCCCACGGATTCAAAACCGGCACGTGGGTGTTCGCGAAGTCGCTGATGTTGCGCGATACCACTGTAAGATTGTGATGCAGCGCGGTGGCCGCGAGCAAACCGTCGATGATCGATAGAGGCTTTCCGTTGCGCTTGGCTTCGGCGGTTAGCAGGCCCCAGCGATCGGCAATCGCGGTGTCAATTGGGACTATTCTTCCGGAGAACCGAGGTTGCAGTTCCACTTCCAGCCAATTTTCGAGAAGTGACCTGCGCTTACTCTGAGCCAACCCAGCCAAGCCTTTGCGAATTTCGCCCATGGTCAGGACGCTTAGATACAGCAGTGTTTCGTCGACAGCTTCCATCCACTCCAAAACACGCGGCTCCGGTTTCGGACGCACCAGCTCGGAAATACAATTCGTATCGAGCAGGAATCCGCTCATAACTCGATATCGCGCCCGGTATCCTTGTCCCGTTCTAAATCAAGCTCCACGCCCACGAGTGGCGATTCCCGGAAGAACTGTACGATGCTCTTCGGTTGGCGTGATTTGGCCACCAGCCGGTCGTATTGTTCATCGGAAATCATCACTACGCCCTCCTTGCCCTGCCGAGTAATATGTTGCGGGCCTTCGGTCCGAGCCAATCGGAATACTTCGCTGAACCTGGCTTTGGCACTCTGAACCTGCCAGGTTTGGATCTGCCAATTAACTCGCGCGGTCTTTGTACTTGTGCTGGACATGATGGATTATTCTCTAAACTAGTCTGACTAGTCATATAGTAACGCGCTCGAGAGTTCTTGTCAACCCCCGCGCATATCCTTCACCATGTGCGCTGACGCCCAATACGCAATCGCTTGGATGGTCAACGACGGATTGAACCCACCGTTGTTCACATGCACGCTGCCGTCTACCACATACACATTGTCGAGATCATGGATTCGGCAGTTCCGATCCACCACCGATGTCTTAGGATCGGAACCCATGCGGCACGTTCCGGCCTGGTGCTGGCCTCCGCTGACGCCGCGTCCGGGCACGGATTTCCAAGTAGTAATTGCTCCCGCTTCCTTTAGCCACTCCTCGGCCTTCGCCGCAATGAATTTTCCCACTTCCACGTCGTGCGGATGCCGATGGCCGCTGATGCGCAGGCTGGGAATGCCCCAGTGGTCTTTCAGATCCGGCGCCAGTTCCACCCGGCATTCAAAGACCGGCATCTCCTGCACTGGACCCTTCACTCCCACCGTGCGCTTGTAGTTCTCGCGGACGAAGCGCTTGTGCCGGATGCCCCAGCGCGGAACTTGAGGAGGCACGGTTCGAGCATATAAATAGGGCAGACAAATAAATTCGTTGGCAAGCATGGCTCCGCCCTTGAGGCCGTCCGGGAGCCCATGATTGAAATCGCAGCAAGCTACGCGAGCGGCCGGACCCAGACCATCAAAAAGATCCTTCTCAAATATTCCTAACGCGCCGGAATACGCGTGGCCTTGCAAGTTTCGTCCCACCCAGCCGTTATTGTTTCCAAGACCCTGCGGGAAAAGCTTCGTCGCGGAATTAAACAAGAGGCGTGGACTCTCGGTGGCGGAGCACGAAACCACTACCACGCGGCATGGCTGCTCGTACAACTTGTCGTCTTGAAAATATTCAACTCCGGACGCTTGCCCACCGGCATTCATTACAATACGGCTGGCCACGCACCCGGTTCGAAGCTCGCACAGTTTGGTAGCGATAGCGCGCGGAATGGTGGTGACGGCCGTCGAGTTCTTGGCATTCACTTCACACGCGAAACCTACACAGTGCGGACAGGCGATGCACGCAGGGCGGCCTTGATAAGGAACGGAATTGATGGCCATCGGAATAGGAAAGGCGTGCAAACCGATTCTCTTGGCCGCGGCTGCAAGCACGCTCGCTTCTCGATTGAACGGCAGCGGAGGCATGGGATACGGTTTCTGGCGCGGACTCTCGAATGGATTTGCGCCCGCCTTTCCGGATACGCCGATCTCCCATTCCGCCTGAGTGTAAAACGGCTCCAAATCCTGATAGCTGATCGGCCAGTCCTCAAGCGTGCTACCTTCGGGCGCGCCATAAACCGATCGCATTCGGAAGTCGCGCTCCATATAGCGCCACGCCATGGCGCCATAGCTGAAGGTCCCTCCGCCGACGCAGGCCGCGATATTGTTGTATGCTCCTTCGCTCGGCAGCACTTTCTGGAAGCTGCCGTCCGCCATTTGCGCCAGCCGGACATAATGCTCATCATCCGGGCCGAACGCGTTGCCGAGGACAGTGGTCCGCTGGCTCCGCAGTTCGTCATGCCGGGTCTCGGAAAACTTTTGCCAACGGCCGCGCTCCAGCAGCACCACTCGCAAGCCGCCCAGCGCAAGTTGTTCGGCCACGATTCCGCCGGCGGCGCCGGCTCCGACCACCACCACGTCCACCGATGGAAGTTTCAATGGCTGTGCCCCTCCATGACGTCGCGAATCCCCAGCATGTCCCAACTCACTTCGTTCTGATTGCCGCCATGCGCTGGGCTGCCGTAGAAACCCTGCATGGTGTGGTCGATCACCATTCTCCAAAACGAAATCAACCTTTCCTCGTGCCCTGTTTCCATGTCTTCCAGAAATTTTGTCTGCTCTGGGAACGGAAGGTCCGGGAAATCCCGGCCGGTTCGATCATGGCAAGCGTCGCGGAGTCTAGATAGGCCCTCATGATAGGCAGGTTGAAAACGCTGCAGCGGGCCAGCCAGTTGGCGGTCAATGTAGTACAGAACGCCCGCCTGCTTGGCGCCGGGTGAGTCGTCGGCAGGGATCACCTGGTCGCAAAGGGCTTCCACAATGCGCGCTTCTTCCCGAGAAAACGTCTCGAGGGGTCCCGCTGCGTAGAGCGGGATGGCTACCATCAGAAACTCACGCCGGTTCACTCGGAACAGTTTGCTCAAATTGGCCAGCCTTTCTAATGACTTGTACCACACTCGTAGTACCTTTCTCTTAGTACTTTGGTTGTGGTGGTACTGAGTTGGTGAAGAGACCGGGGGTTATACTTAGTACGTGCGGATTCAAATTTTATTCATATTTGCTGTTAGCATTCTCGCCCTCGCGTCTACGAGGCCGGCCTTGGCAGAGATCATTCCTCTGAGCTCGCTTGACCTGGTAGGCAGCTCGCAAATCCTTTCTCCGAGCGGCACCTTGCGCCTTACGAACAACACAGTCGTTACGGGGCTGCCCTCACCCGCAGGCGCGGCATGGACTCCAACCCAATTTAACGTCGCCGCTCCCTTCTCAGCGAATTTCCAGTTCCAATTCACAGATCCGACGGGCCATCTGGATAACGGAAACGGTGGAGACGGCATCGCCTTCGTGATTCAGAATAGCCCGCAAGGCACTTCGGCGATCGGTGTAGGGGCAGGGGGCATGGGATTTCTAGGCATTCAAGATAGCGTCGCCGTGATGCTCGACACGTATCAGAACGCTTCACCGCCCTATTATGGCGATCCGAGCAACAATTACATTGCAATAAACACTCGAGGTTCCAGTTTCAACACTCCTCATCATTTCTGCACTTATGTTCCGTCGGCCGGAGCGTATGAGCTAACGGCGAGCGAGGACACCCCCAGCGACCTCATCGGGAGCAGCTTTTCTCCTGATTGTTCGGCGGACCCCACGCTGGCCATGACCGGCTTCGTCACCGGAACGGGCCCCACTGGCTCATTGCCCGGAGTTGCGGGGTTCCCGGCGCTTTCGGTTGATATGGACAACGGCGATGTGTACGACTTAGGAGTCGTCTACACGGGTAGCGTTCTCGACATCTACCTTAATTCTGTACTCGTCCTTGCGGCCAACATCAATCTCGCCGCCGAGGTGGGTGGGCCGGACGCTTATCTTGGATTCACGGGGGGGACTCAAAATGCCTTTCAGAATCAGGACATCGTCAGCTTCTCTGAAACAACCATTCCCGAGCCAGCCTGGGGGCAACTCTGGGTTCCCCTGGCGATGCTTCTGTTGGCAGCGCTAGCCCGCAAATTGCTAAGAAGTACAGCCTAAAGGGGATGGCCTAGTCCCTCCTGTCCTTCCGGAAAACTACCGATAAACTGGCTGTCCGTCCCCGATTGGGGAAATATGATATGCCGCTCGCAGAATTCCTGGAAGATCCGAGACCCGCGCCCTCCGTCAAGGTTGCTCCGCAGCCTGCGGACTCCGCTGTCAAGATGCGCAAGAAAGTGTTTTTGGAGTTCGGCGCCATCATTGCCCTAGGTCTGGCCTTGGCGGGCTGGTATGTGGGATATCGGGTCTTGGCGGCGCGCGCCGGTCAGCCGCCAGCTCCGGCACCCGCTGCAGCAACCACTCCACCAATCGTTGTGCATACGCCGGTTCCGGCAGCCCCAGCCAAACTTGCTCCTCCGCCGACGCCCGCGGTTGTGGAATCCAAGCCAGCCGATGTTCCAGCAGTGAGAGCTCCGGCTGCGACAACCGCTACGCCGAAAGCCGCAACGCCCGAAATCGTGCAAGCAGTGAAGGCGCCTCAGCTGGCCAGGCGCAAGGACGCTGCCGTACAGCCATTCAAACGGCGCGACGCGAATCCCCGAGCCGGTGAAAGATATTTGCAGATCGCCGCGTTCGGGCCACGGGCGCTGGACGGATTTCTCAAAACGCTGGAAGGCCAGGGATTGCATCCGGTGGTGGCGCCTGGTCCATTGGACAACATCTACCGGATACTGGTTGGTCCGTTTTCGAATGCAGCGTCGCTAGAAGAAACGCGTGGGTTGATCAAAGCCTGCGGAATTGAGCCGATGCTGCGCGTGTATTAAGACAGCCGGGAATCAGTTGGCCGATTCTTCCCAGGAACGTTCCAGCATTCTGGAATATTCGCCGGAAGAGAACAGCTCGAAATGGCAATTGGAGGAGGAGACGGGCGTGAAGTCGCACTCGCCCTGCTTCACGGCAAAGATCTGATCGGCGTAGCGGTAGTAGCTGCGTACGAACTCGTCGGAGAGAACTTCGCGCGTGGGCGCAACGGCAAAAAGACAGTGGAGTCCCAGAGCGCGGGTAAAGATGGCTTTGTAATCCGCGACGCCCCATTTCCGCAGTTTGGATTGCACGTTTTGAGGTGCATCCTTCACCAGCATGGCCGCAAAGCTCTGGAACGACGTTCCAATGGGCAGCGCTTCCCGGTTTCGCTCCGCAAACTCCAGGCACTGATCGATCCATCGCGCCAGGTCCTTGCCCACGTAGAACAACATGCGCAATTCGGAAAAACGTCCGTCCAAGAGGGCGCGGTCCAGGTCTTCGCGCGAAGACTCGCCGGATGGTAACAGGCCCTGCAGTTTCAGACTCGCGCGCGAGCTCTCCACCAGTTTCCCGGGGCCGGAGGCGTCCGCAAACGGATGAAGAATAAGGGGCGGTAACGTACAGGCTGGCCTATTTTGCGGGACCAGCGACGCATCGAAGGAGAATCTGGGCGTCATATGTTGTGACCCCAGTATGCGAGTTTACTTGCGTTCGGTCAGTAGTACCTTGGCTTCAATTGTTTGGTCCCCGCGTAGTACCTTGACCAGTACTTCCTGGCCAGGCCGTTTGGCCCGTAGCGCGTACGTGAAATCGTATAAATTCTGGATGCGCTTGCCGTCGAATTCAGTAAGGATGTCGCCGGCGCGAAGGTCCGCCTTGGCCGCCGGGGACCCGGGCCGAATGTCGGCGAATCGGACGCCGTTAGGCAGTTCCGTGAAATCCGGGATGCTACCGAAATCCGGGCCGTACCCGGATACCTTGCCGGTATGCGGCGCGGCTGGATCGGCCGGTGGCTGAATCTCGGCTACCCGCACGAATTGGGGCCGCGCTGGGGCGTCCCGCAGGTGATCCATCACGTCGGCTACAAGATCCAGCAGGCGCACTGCGGCGGGAGCGTCGATCTTGTCCCAGGTGTCGCTCGGCTTGTGATAGTCGGCATGGAGTCCGGAGAAAAAGAAGAGTACCGGGACTTGTTTGGCGGTGAACGAGGTATGGTCGCTCGATCCGTATCCGGCGCGTTCGGTGACGTCCGCTTCAAAATCGTGGCGCGGACCGGCTTCCTTCAGCAGGTTGGCGAAAGTTGTTCCGGTCCCGACGCCTCCCACGTACACTTTGCGATCACGAATGCGTCCGATCATATCCATGTTGATCATGGCGACGGCGTCCTTCAAAGGAAGGACCGGATGGTTGGCGTAATAATTCGATCCCAGCAAGCCCAACTCCTCGCCGGCGAATGTCAGAAACAGGATGCCGCGCGCATGTTTGGGCTCGTGCGAGAACCAGTGCGCCAGTTCCATGACGCCGGCGGTTCCGGAAGCGTTGTCGTCGGCGCCCGGATGCACCGTGCCCACCTGAGACGGCGCCATGGAATACTGTTCTCCGAGCCCCAGATGATCGTAGTGCGCTCCGACGATCACGTATTCAGCAGTCTCGCCGGGCAGGTAGGCGCCTACGTTGTGGACCGTCTTCACTTCGCGGCGGATGTCGATATCCATTTCGATGTGGAGTGTGGCGGGCAAGGCGAAAGACTGCGGATGAAGATCCTTATCGATGGAAGCCTCGATCGATTCCAGGTTTTTCCCTGACAGCGCCAGCCATTTTGCGGCGAGCTCCGCTTTCACCTGTGCGAATTCGATACCCGCGTTGGCAGGTCCTGACGTGGTTCCGAACTTCTCCAGTTGGTCGGCATCGTTTGGATGCGCGGCGATATCGTTAATCAGGAGCACGGCCTTGGCGCCATGCATCTTGGCATTCACCGCCTTGTTGACGGTTTGGGAATGCGCGGTGTAGCTTTTGCCTTCGAATATGCTCTTGTCATCGAACTCCTGCGGCTCATGACGAAGCACGAGAACGATTTTGTCCTTGGCATCCAGACCGGCATAATCGTCGTAGTTGTACTCAGGGGCAGTGATGCCGTATCCGGCGAAGACCACATCGCCTGTCACGTCGCCGGTGGAGGAGAGATTCAGCGGCACAAAATCCTGCTGGCTCTTGAAGGTCTGCTTCTCACGTCCGTTCGAATACTTCAGTTGATTGCGCGGTCCCAGCCGCGCGCTGGTGGTGACCTCGAAATCCTGATAGTAGCTGTCGCCAGAGAGCGGCTTCAGATTCAGGGAGTGAAACTGGTCGCGAATGAACGCAGCGGCTTTTTCGAGTTCCGGCGATCCGGTGGCGCGGCCGCGCATTTCCGGTGATGCCAGGTATTTGACGTACCCAAGGTATTCAGTGGGGCTCAGCTCAGCGGCGAACAAACCGCCGGCTAGCGCAAGGAGAAGAGGTGCTCGCATTTATTTGTCGAGCGGGTTGGGAATTTTCAACTCGCAACATTTCTCGCCCGCGTTTTTGGCTGTTTTTTGGTAGTTCAACTCGCCGTTAATGATTTGTTGGAGGTTCGGCCAGGGATAATTGCCGATCAAGCGCCTGCCGTTCACAAACATAGTCGGCGTGGCGTCGATCTTGAGCGCTCTTCCTTGGGCGATGGAAGCGTCGACATCCGCTTCAGTCGCCTTGCTGTCTATACAACGCCCCAACTGCATCCCGTCCAGATCTTTCACGGTTTGCGCGAACTCCAACACTTTCGCTTTCAGGTTGTCGGCAGTGATCTCGCTTTGATGTTCGTAAATCCAATCGTGATACTGCCAGAAGGCTGCCGGATTCTCCCGGAAAACGCACTGCCCCGCAATCGCAGCTGGCTTAGCCCAGGGATGAATCTGCTCGAGGGGAAAATCCTTGAAATAGACGCGGACGTCTTTGGGAAAAGCCGTGGGAAGATTCTGCCGCAGCGTCTTGGCTTCCTCCTTACAGTTGGGGCATTCGAAATCGCTGAACACAACCACCACCACGGGCGCGCCTGCGTCGCCGAAGCTGGGCGACAGGCTGGTTTTCAGCTTGTCGAGGTCATCCTTGAAGGGATTCTGCGAAAGGTCGTATATATAACCGCGAAAGATCTTGTGCCCGTCCTTGGAGACATAAAACGTCTCATCCTGACTCCTCTGGCCGTAGATAAAGTGAACATCCACTTGTTCCAGATTAGATACCGGCGAAGGCTTGGGGTCGTCGATTTTGACTTGGACTTCAGGAATCACTGCCAGCAGGTGCCGGACGTAGGCCTCCAGAGCGACTTTATCGAGGCCGGGTTTCGGTTTTTCCTGACCGGACAAGAGGGCCAAGCATAGTGCGGCGAGCGAGACAAAACGCATATACGAGCATTGTAGCGTGCGTGGTAGCCGAGGACCAAGCCACTTGGCCGCGAATGAACGCAAATGCACGCGAATGTTTTATTTGCGTTCATTCGCGTTCATTCGCGGCCAAAATCACTCCCCCCGGATCAAGTCATCGAACGTTTCGCGTTTGCGGATGACTCGATATCGGTCGCCTTCCACCAGGATCTCGGGCGGTCGCGGGCGGGCGTTGTAGTTGGACGCGGCTACAAAACCATAGGCGCCCACTGTGCAGATTGCTAGTAGATCGCCCGGGAACACGTTGGGCATTTCCCGGTGGCGCGCCAGAAAATCGCCGGTTTCGCACACTGGACCCACCACATCCGCGACGATGGCTTCGGCCCCCGTTTCGCGCAAGGGCACGATCTGATGATGCGAATTGTAGAGCGCCGGCCGGATCAGGTCGTTCATCGCGGCGTCCACAATCACGAATTCCTTTTCGCCGTTGGTTTTGCGGTAAAGCACGCGCGTCAGAAGCAACCCGGCTTCGGCCACTATAGACCGTCCCGGCTCGATCACAATTTCAAGGTTGTGACCGGCCGCCCGCTGGCACATCGCGTGTATGTAGTCGGCGATGGGCGGGGCGGTTTCATCTTTATGGTAAGGCACGCCCAATCCGCCGCCTAAATCCAAGCTTCGAATGGGAACGCCCTGTGCACGCAGCCGCTCGGTGAGTGCCACCATCTTATCGAAGACTTCGAGCATCGGATGGATATTCAGAATCTGTGATCCGATGTGGCAACTTACTCCCTCGAGGATTAGGTTTTCGAAAGTCTTGGCGCGTCCGTAAACTGCCTCCGCTTCCGAAATGTCGATGCCGAATTTATGTTTCCGCAGTCCGGTGGAAATGTAAGGATGCGTGGACGCATCGACATCCGGATTCACGCGCAGGGCGATACGCGCTTTCACTCCGCGCCGCGCGGCGAGCGAATCGATTAAGGCGAGCTCGGGCTCAGACTCGCAGTTGAAGCTTCGTATTTTTTGTTCGAGCGCGTAATCCAGCTCGGCGGCTGTTTTTCCTACGCCGGAGAAGATCACCTTTTCGGGAACGCCGCCGGCCTTGAGCACGCGGAAGAGCTCGCCACCGGATACGATATCGAAGCCGGCGCCGGCCTCGGCTAGCAGTTTGAGAATGGCCAGGTTGCCGTTGGCTTTTAGCGCGTAACAGATTTGGTGAGGGACGGCGCCGAAGGCTTTTTCGTAGGCGTTAAATTTATCAACAATTGCGCCCGCGGCATACACGTAACACGGTGTGCCGTGTCGCTTGGCAATGTCAGCCAGCGGCACGTTTTCGAGGTATAGTGTTTGGTCGCGATACTGCATTAGAACGGATAGCAAGCCGGAGGCTTGCCCCACGGGGACATCATCGCACCCTCAAGACGATCAGCGTTTGATCGTCATGCATCGGCGTGTCGCCGGTAAACTTCGCAAGGTCATCCAGTATTCCGTCGGCCACAATTTCCGGATCTTTGCCGCACCGGGCGAGCAGGGAGTGAGCTACGTTATGGCGCCCGAAATCCTCCTCCTTTGCATTGGGTTGATCGGTGATGCCGTCTGAGTAGAGCACGATTACGTCTCCCGGCTCCGTATCAAACGTCACTTCTTCGTATTCGCGATCGTCCATCAACCCGGCCGGAACGCCGCCGACTTTGGGCTTGATGATTTCGCCTTTGCGGCAAATCATGGGTGGGGCGCCGCCGGCATTCGCCATCACGAAGCGGCGATTCTTCCGCTCCCAGACCAATACAGTGAGCGTGACGTACTGCGCTTCCACTTTGCGCTCGCGCAGAACGTTGTTGAGGAGCTTCAGAAGCGCCGCCGGACTTCGAAGGCGATAGGAAAGCGTGCGCAGCAGCCCGCTGACCATGGCTCCATAGAGCGCCGCTGCCGCGCCCTTGCCGCTGACATCACCGAAAGTAAACAGGGCGTAATCCGAGCCATGCTCGAAGACATCGTAAACGTCGCCGGTGATCTCGCGCGCCGGCTTCAACCGGATGGCAATGTCCAATCCCTTTATTTTCGGGGCTTCGCGCAGCAGCAACACGGATTGAAGATTGCGTGCGGCTTTCAAATCATAATCCAAACTCTGTTCGCGCTTGGCCAGTTCCTGGTACAAGCGCGCGTTTTCGACCGAACTGGCGATTTGGGGCGCGAGGAGCGCCAGCAGCCGCGAGTGATCCTCGGTGAAATAGCCTACGCGCTCCGCTTCCAGATCCATTACGCCCACCACGCGATCCTGGACGATGAGCGGTACCGCGATTTCTGACCGCATATCCGGATGCGAAGCGATGTAGCGCGGATCGGCAGCAGTATCGGCCGCCCGAACGATCTCCCGCGATACCGCCGCGGCGCCGGTGATGCCTTTGCCAAGTGGAATATTATCGATGGCCACTCGCTGGTCGTAGCGTTCGCTGAAACGATGCGTGAGAACCTTGCGATCGGGATTCAGCAGCAAAATGCTGAAAGCATCGAAGGCCACCAGCGCGTGAATGGTGACCGCGATCTTGCCGAGCAGCTCATCCAAATCCAGGATGGAGCTGAACTCTTGCGATAAGTTGGCCAGCGTCTTGAGCGTGCGATTCTGGCGATCTACTCGGCGATACAGCCGCGCGTTATCGATAGAGACGGCGACGCGCGAAGCAATCAACTGCAGCAGCGCGCGGTCCTGCTCGCGATAAGCATCCAGGTGCGTGGATTGCAGATCGATGACGCCCACCAATTTTCCGCGCGCGAGCATAGGAACAGCCAACTCAGCTTGCACGGCATCCAGAGCCGGCAGATAGCGCGGGTCCTTGCGGACATCGCCCACCAGGACCGGTTGCCGCGCGGCTGCCGCCGCACCGGTGAGGCCTTCGCCAAGCGTGAGCACCAGGTTTTTCACCACCTCTTCACGGTGTCCAATTGCGTGGCGGATGCTCAGATTGCGGTTCCGCTCGCTGTAGAGAAGGATCGCAAACAAATCGTAAGGGATCACCTCTTTGACGATGGTGGCGACGTTCCCCATAATGCGGTCCAGGTCGAGGGTCTCCGCAGTGGCAGTGGAAACCTCCAAAAGGAAATCCAGCAGCTCGGCGCGCTCCTGGAAGCGGACAGCGGATTTGCGGGCGGGGGCGGCCATTAGTTGCGGATCGCTCGCATGTTAATAACCCGCCGTGCCAGACTCTGGATAGCCGGCGGTGGCTTCCACGATTTTTACGCTGGCGCTGGCTCCGATGCGCGTGGCTCCGGCGGCGGCCATTTTTTTGAGATCGTCGAGCGTGCGAATGCCGCCCGAGGCTTTCACTCCCATATCCGGGCCAACCGCGAGGCGCATCAGCTCGACATCATGCGCGGTTGCGCCCGAGGGACCAAAACCGGTGGAGGTTTTCACAAAATCCGCTTTAGCCATTTTGGCCAACACGCTCGCCACTATTTTTTGACTGTCGTCGAGCAGTGCCGTTTCGAGAATCACTTTAACAATAGCGCCGGCGCGATGTGCCGCTTCCACCACCGCGGCGATGTCGGCCTTCACAGCGTCATGATCGCCGCTACGCAGAGCCCCGACATTTTGCACCATGTCGATTTCCTGCGCGCCCACACGCAGCGCGGCTTCTGTTTCGGCGACTTTGGCCTCTGTAGATGTGGCGCCCAGCGGGAAACCCACAACGGTGCAGACTTTCACGGGCGATCCAGCCAGCTCGGCCGCGGCTAGCGGCACCCAATATGGATTTACACACACGCTGGCGAAATTGTATTGGCGTGCCTCACGGCAGATCTTGACGATGTCATCGCGCGTGGCGTCGGCTCTGAGCAGAGTGTGGTCAATGAGACTCGCGATCGGCACCAACCCCGGTTTGAGGGCGTCGCGCACGGCAGGGTCAGCGCCCTTACTGCTGCTCCGTGCGAGCATTTCCTCGCCAATTTGCGCGACTAATTGATCTAGCTCCGCGGCGTCCAATTCCTTCACGGCCTTTTCGATTTCGGTGATCTTCTGTAGTCGGGCGGGATGGCATCCGCTCGCGAACGGAATGCTTCGGCAAGGCTGGCAGTCAACAGTCGACCACCAAGTGTAAGTACATTGGAATCATTATGTTCCCGGCTATTTCTGGCTGCAGCTTTATCATAGCACAGGGTCACCCTCGCGCCGGAACCGATGCCCCCGCCGTCGGAAATCACGTCGCGTGGGACGTCGGCCTCGCCGATAACCTGCCGCATTCATCAGACAGGATAGCGCGGTGCGTGAGATTACGCCTTGACTGGCACCCTAAACCGATAGAACCGATAACGGCAAGAGCGGCAGCGGAAGGGATATAGGAAAGCGAACGTCAGGAGCCAATCCAAGGATGTTCGCCGGGTCGCTCGGCGCACACAGCTCCAGTGACACTTGGGGCAGGTTCGGTGGAACTCCATGCCAATCAGACTCGTGAGAGTGGATTAGTGTTTCACTCGCTGGTAATATTTAAATGTTAAGAGTGTGTTACTCACCGCGTTAAGAATCGTTAGTACGTTTTGTGCGCTTGCTGCGCTGGCGGAGGCACAGCACAGCATTTCTTTTCCAACTCAAGACGGTGGGTTGATCTATGCTGATGCGTATGGAAAAGGCGACGCCGCTGTGGTGTTGGCTCACGGCGGGCGCTTCAACAGGCAGGGTTGGGCGGATCAAGCTAAAGCTATTGTAGCCGCGGGGTTTCGCGTATTAGCTATCGATTTCCGCGGCGAGGGCCAGTCGCGAGGTGGAACGTCGGGCAACAATGAGGGCCGCTTGGATGTGCTGGGAGCGGTCCACTATTTGCGAAAAACAGGCGCGAAGAGCGTCAGTGTCGTAGGCGCCAGCATGGGAGGCGACTATGCTGCGGAAGCGGCCGAGTACGAGCCGGCGGCAATCGATCGGCTGGTGTTGCTGGCTTCTGGCGCGTACACGCCGTTGACCAAGATGAAGGGTCCGAAGCTCTTCATCCTGGCGCGCGATGATGCCAACGATGACGGACTGAGATTACCCAAGATTCGCACGCAGTACGCGAAGGCTCTTGATCCAAAGGAATTGATTATCGTGGATGGCTCCGCGCACGCGCAGTTTCTTTTCGAGACCGATCAAGGAGAACGGGTGATGCGCGAGATCCTGCGATTTCTTTCTGAGCGCTGAGTTAAAATGGAGTTAACCGGAGAGCGTTTGCACCATCACCATCATCACGGTACCGGACAAATTCTGAAGTGGTCCTTCTACGCGACCCTGCTGTTTTGCGTGATTGAGCTGTTCGCTGGCATTCGTGCCGGCAGCTTGGCGCTGGTTTCCGATGCCGGCCACAATTTTACGGATGCGCTGGCCATCGCCCTGGCTGCGCTTGGCTTCCGTCTGCAATCCAAGCCCGCGGACAGCGTGAAGACGTACGGCTATCATCGCGCCGGCGTTCTCACCGCGTTCGCAAATGCACTGACGCTGATCGGAATTGCGCTGTTTATCTTCTATGAGGCTTGGCAGCGCTTTCTGCATCCGCAAACCGTTGCCGAGTGGACCATGCTCGGTGTTGCCGCGGCCGGCCTGGCATTGAACGGCGGCATCATGTGGGGCCTCCACCGCGACAAAGATCACGATCTGAACATTCGCGCCGCATTCATGCACATGCTGGGCGACGCGGTGAGCTCCATTGCAATCATGCTAGGCGCGGTGGCTATTCATTTCACAGGACTCCAAATCATCGACCCGGTGTTATCGGTATTGATCGGAGTGCTGATCATTTGGACGGCTTGGGATATCATTCAGGAGTCCTTGAACGTGCTGCTGGAAGGACTGCCTCGCGGCCTGGATCTGATGGAAGTGTGCGTGTCGATGCGGCAAATCGAGGGCGTCATCGACGTCCACGATGTGCACATCTGGAGCCTGGGTTCGAACGCTCATGCATTGAGCTGTCATGTACTGATCGAAGATATGCCGCCGTCGGAGAGTAACGCTATCCTGCAACGGGTAAATGATTTGCTCCGCACATTCCACATCCACCACTGCACCATTCAGTTTGAGCACACCAAGTGCGCCCTTTCCGACAATCCCTGTTCGATTGTTGCCGCCGCGCATCAGCACGAACACGGCCGTTAGCTGGTCGGCTTACGGTTCTTTACATGCGTGGCCTGTAACCTCGCTCCGCGGCGTACCATCTCTAGAATAGGATCGAGTGGTCCTAACAAGGAGAAAAGAATGAAGTTTCGTTTAATATTGCTTTCCTGTGCCCTGGCATTAGCGGCCTTTGCGGCCGACGTCACTGGCAAATGGACCTATGAAATGCAGGGTCGCAACGGCGCCATGACCGGGACCCTGAACCTCAAGGCTGACGGCGGCGCACTTACCGGTACAGTCTCCGGACGCGGCGGCGAGACCGAGATTTCCAATGGCAAGATCGATGGCGACACCATTTCGTTCACGGTGGTCCGTGAGTTCAACGGAAACAAGATGACCCAAAAGTACACCGGAACCGTGACCGGCGACGGCATCAAATTCAAAGTCGAGATCGAAGGTTCCGACCGTCCCGGGCGCGAATTCACCGCAAAAAAAGTCAGCGCCACTTAGTCGTATCGGTCCGGTACACATTCTGATTTCTCCTTCCTGTATGCTGGCAAGGAAGGAGAATCATGGCCACTACTTTTCAGCCGCCTCCGCCACCCAAGAAGAGCAACGTATTGTTGTGGGTTCTGGTGGGCATAGGCGGCTTTTTCCTACTGATCGCCCTGGTTGTGGTTGGGGGAATTGCCTATGTCGCCCGGAATCCAGCGCTGGTGATGACCAAGGTGATCACTGCCGCGAATCCCAACGTGGAAGTGCTCTCCGTGAACAAGGGCAGCCAGCAAATCACCCTGCGCGACAAGAAGACTGGGGAGACCTATAACATCAGCTTCGACGACGTCAAGAACGGCAAAATCAGCATGAAGAGCGACAATGGCCGCGCGGCGATCACCATCGGAGGCGGCGCGAAAGTGCCTGCGTGGGTTCCCGATTATCCCGGTTCCGATCCGCAATCCGCATTTTCCGCGCGGGGCCAAGACGGTGAGACTGGAACCTTCACCTTCAAAACCCGGGATCCTGTGGACAAGGTGACTAGATTCTATGAGGACCAGTTCCACTCCTCAGGCCTGCATATCACGAGTAACTCTCAAGGGTCGGGCAGCATGCTGGTGGCTGAGGATGACGCGAAGAAGCGCACGATTACCGTGATTGTTGGCGTGGACACAAGCAACACTACCGTCGCTGTGACGTACGCGAACAAATAGCCAGCCATTCTTCGGCCCGCGATCGCAGCGCCGCTTTCGTACACTGCTCTGGATACAGATCGCCAATTACGGCGATTGAATCCGCGCCCGCATCAAGAACCGCCGGAGCAGTTTCACGAGTGATGCCGCCGATAGCGACCAGCGGCTTGTGCGTGAGCGCGCGGAGGCTGCGCAGGCGTTCGATGCCGATCACTGGGTCTGGATTCTGCTTTGACACGGTTGGAAAGATGGGACCGACGGCAAGATAATCGACGGGTTCGCGATCACCCGCGCGGAGCTGATGTTCATCGTGCGTGGAGAAGCCGATGATGGCGTCCGACGGCATGATGCGACGGGCATCGGCCGGCGCGAGATCATCCTGGCCGAGATGCACTGCGGCTCCGAGCAACATAGCAATATCGGCGCGATCGTTGACCACGAAGAGCGCTTGAGCGGCGCGGCAGAGCCCAGCCACGCGTTGGGCGTCTTCGAAGACCTCGCGCGAGAAGAACCCCTTGTGGCGAAACTGAAGAATGCGCGCCCCTGCTTCCAAAATTGCTTCGGCGGCCTGCACCACGGAGAACCCGCGCCGCGCGAGCAGCTCGCAATCCAGCACCGGATAAAATCCGGTGACAGGATACTCATTCCCCGGTTTTCGCATTTTCCGCCAAAGCCATGGCGCCATACAGGACACTGTCGTCGCCCAGCGCGGCCGGTACAACATCGATTCGCGCGCGTGACCACGTGGTGATCTGGCGCCGAAGCTCAGCGCGCAGAGGGACAAATAGCGCATCTCCGGCTTTGCTGATGCCGCCTCCGATCACAATCCGCGCGGGATTGAGCAACATGATCGCCGCTTTGAGACCCATCGCCAGATCCACTGCGTAGCGCTGAACAAACTCGGGATCGCGCAGCAGTTGCTCAGCCGGCTTGCCGTAATCGCGCTCCAGCCAGAGCCCGCCGCACATCCGCTCGAAGCAGCCATACCATCCGCACAGGCATTCCGGACCGCCGGGGCGGATCACAATGTGTCCCAGCTCGCCTGCGTAGGAGTCTGCGCCCCGGTAAATGGTCTCGCCGCTCGGAATGATGCCGCCGCCAATGCCGGTCGAAAGCGTCATGTAGAACAACGGGCGATGCTCGCGGCCGGCTCCATAGAGCGCTTCACCGAGAGCGCCCACGTTGGCATCGTTGTCCATGACAGGCAGCAGGCCCAAAATTCTTTCCAAGTGGCGCGGAAGATCGAAATCGCTCCATCCGCCGACGTGCGTGGAGAGCGCGATGCGTTGCTGGAGGAAATTCACCGGCCCTCCGAATCCGATGCCGCAGCGCTCGAACCGGTAGCTCGCTGTCCAATCCCCGGCGATGGACGCAATCTGTTCCAGCATCCATTCGCGGCCGCCCTCGCGATCGGTGGCGCGCGTGGCGCGTTCCAACATACGCCCGCCTTCGAAGACGGCCATGCTGAACTTGGTGCCGCCGATATCGATTGCGAGCGTGCTCATTCGTGAGCGGCGGCCAACACTTCGGCAGGGCTGGCCGTGCCGGTGCCATGCTTCATGATGGTGATGGAAGCCACCAGGTTTCCAAACCGCGCTGCTTCGGTCGCGGATCCGGTGATCGCCAGCGCCATGGCGGCGCCGGCCGAGAAGCTGTCGCCCGCGCCGCAGATATCCACGGGATGTTGCACCGCACGCGCGGGTACCAGAGTCTCCGAGCTGTCTTCCACCACTAACACACCCTGTACTCCCTTGGTGACGAACATCAAGCGCGAGCCGGCGTGCGCGCGAAGCCGCTGGTAATCCACGTCTCCGAAAAGAGCGATCGAGGCCGCGTCGGCCTCCTGCTCATTGGGTTTGAGAATCATCTTCTGGAAGCGCTCCACACGGACGCGGGAGTCCACCCAAACCACTTTCTCGGGATTGCTTTCGGCGATTTTCAGCAGTCGGTCGCGAACCGCGGGCGTCACCACACCACCCTGTTTGGTCTCCGCCTGGTCAGAAACGAAGAGAACGTCGAACGTTTCAGCGAAGTTATCCAGGTGGATCAGGACCTGCTTTTCAACCGAGGCCGGCAACGGCCGGGTGTTGATGAAATCCACGCGCGGCTGGTCTTCTTCGCCGGTGGCCGCGTTGATCAACTTGGTATAGGTGAAGGTGGGGACCTCGCTGGCGCGAACCAACAAATCGGTCGAGATGCCACGCGAGTTCAGCGAGCGCGTCAGTTCCCAGCCAAATCCGTCTTCGCCGATCGCGCCCAAAACCGCCAGGCGTGTAATTCCAAGGGACGCCAGGTTGTTTCCAACCGTTCCGCCACCGCCGGGCGATACTTCGCTCGCCACCACTCCCAACCGGGCAATCTTGGTCTCGCGCGAGAGCTCGGCCGCGGCAGGATCGTAGGTGCACCGGCGATCCAAACAGATGTCGCCGACAATCAGCGCTGAGTATCGGGGGAAGGCCGCGAGAATTTCCGCTTGGGTCATTTTGTTTCTACGAGAACACGGCGAAGCGCCGGCACGGTGGCGCGATGTTCGCCTTGAAAATAGAAACTCTCGCCGCCATCCGCCACGGTGCGGACCAGCATGGTCTTGTGGGGACGGAAATAGTAGCCAGGATCGCTTTTCGCAAGCTCCTTGCGATAGTCACCTTGGATGGGACAGATATCGAACACGGCAGTCATGAAGTTCTGTATGGTGGCGCCTTGCTGATGCGCCACGTTTCGTACCATCGCCAGCGCTTTCAAATATACTTCGGGCGCCATGATGGCCGATCCGAAGCTTAGCACGGCGCCGCCCTCCAAACGCTCCAGTGTATGGGTGAACATCAGAAAATCGCGGTAGCTGGTTGCTCCATAAGCTGAGCCATTGCAATTCGGATGTTCGTAAACGATATCGTACCCGATGCCGGTGTGAACCGTGGCTGGAACGGATAATCGGTACGCAGCAGCCAAAATACTCAGGTCGCGGTGCGTATAATCGCTCTCCAGAATACGGCGGCCGACGTTTTCACCTAGTCCCAGTGCCAGCCGTTCCGCTTCCGAAACCCAATCGTTCAGTTCGCCAGTTTCCCGCCAGAGGCCGAATTCGCCGGACCGTATATAGCGTGCCACGCTTTCCGTGGTCGCGCCGATGCGAGCCAGCTCGAAATCGTGGATCGCACCCGCGCCGTTCATCGCGATGTGATCGATGAAGCCGCGTTCCATCAAATCGATGACGTGCCGGTTCACGCCGGCTCGAATCACATGCGCGCCAATGATCATTACTCGCGCGGCGCCCGCCGCTTTCGCGCGGAAAAGCCGGGCCGCGACCTTATCCAGATCCGCATGCTGAAATTCCGGAGTGGGATCGTCGAGTGCGAGCCAATGGCGCAACTCAAGATCGTTCACCCGCTCCGCGAGCGGTTTCACGCGCAGGCGAGACCGGTCGAAGAGCTGATATTTGGAGCCCATCAGGCAGGGAACAGCTGGGACACCAATTCCTCGCGGCAGAGAAAATTGGGGACGATGTAGTCGGCGCCCACGCCAATCAATCGCAGCCTTTTCCATTGGTCCACTTCAGTGCAGGCCGGCTCTTCGCTAGCCACCCCCACCGCGACGCCGCCCACGTTCTTCACTTCTTCAATTTCGACGTAGCCATCGCCGAAGCCCAGGAACTGATCGCCTTGAAAATCAGCGGTCGCTAGAATTCGCTGGATCAGGATGGCCTTCGAAAAGCTCTTATAGTCGTCGAGGGCGCCGTACACGCCGCCATCGAAGTACTGGGTGATGCCCAGCAGCCGGGCCTCTTCCTTCATATAAATTTCGTCAGTCCCGCTGGCCAGGTACATGATCAGGCCGCGCTCCTTTAACTGCTCGAGTAATTCGCGCGATCCAGGCACCAGGTACTTTTCGGGATCGGCTTCGCCCTTGCGCAGCGCCTCCACGCGAGCAGAGATCTTGTGCCACAAAAGGTCCAGGTACATTTTCTTGTAGACCAGAGGCTCCAGCGGTTTGCCTCCGCGCGCTTCAATGGCTTCCGCCAGCGCGATCATCTGGTAGATGGTTTCCTTGCCGGTGAGCCGCCAGACGAAGTGTTCCACCACGGATTGCAATTCCGCTTCAGACTCGCCGGTCTTGAGTTCCGCGAGGATCTCCACCATCATGGGGACCATCACCTTCATCCAACCCGAGCGGATCAGCGAGAGAGTGCCGTCAAAGTCAAAGAGTACGACGCGAGCATTTCGGGCAGATGCGCCCGGAGTGATATTTTCCAACATCCAGTTATTATTGTGCGCTAGTGGACCATCAAAGTTGAAGCGGCAATCCCCACTCCAACCAGTCCGCCTAAGATGGCCGCATACCAAAGCAGCGGCCGCTTGCTCAGAATGGCGAGCGAAGCGAAGACGATGGACACTTCCAGAAACACCTCGCCGAAGTGCAGGCGCAAGGCCTGACGGCCTGTGAGGTGGCTCTCGTTCTCCAGCTCTTTCGCCTTTTCGGAAATCTCTTCGTCGTCTTTCTTGTACTTCTCGGCGTTCTTCGCGTATTGCTCGCTCTGTTTGGGGTCCTTCATGGTGGCGAAGGTGTCTCGCGCAACTTCGGAAACATAGCGGCGGATGGATTTGGCCTGATAGTACGACCACTGATCCGACGCTTTTTGCTGATTGAGCAGTTCCTCGGTAGTGGTGATGTGGCCCAGGACGGAGACCACGGCCAGGCAAGCGGCGATGATGGCCATAGTTCCCGCAACGCGCTTGTCGAACGGGTTCTGGGCATGCTCGGCATGCTCTTGAAGTTCTTCTTCGACGGACATGCACTCTATGATAAGCGTTTTCGAGTGGCTGAAGGGAGCTTCGGAAAGCCCCTCCAACCGAGAGACCTAGGCTCGCGAATAGTCAACTCGGCAGTTATACTAAGGCACAGCCCCGGGATATTTCGCAATAGGACTCGAACGTTATGACGCTCATTGTCACCGCCCTAGCGGAATAGACGGTATGTCAACTTTCACATAGACGGTTGACAAAGGCCGGGAAACTGTATGACGACGCCGCTATCAAACAGATTCTGGTTCGATGTTCCAATGGGACATTCGTGATGGGATATACCGGTATGGCGCTAACGCGAGGCGATTGCGGTGATCGCATTGACGAGCGGGCGGTCAAAACCATCTCCGAATTGCCACTCGACACGATGACGGTCCCGAACGTCTTGGAAAGCTTCCGCGCCGACCTAACGAAGCTCGCTGGAGCGACGCATCGAATTCCCCGGAGCAATCGGAAGATCGAGTGGGCCATAGCCGGTTTCGGCCCACCAGGTCCGTTCGCAGCCACCATTACGAACCATGAGGACATTGATGGCAACCCGTTGGTTGAAGTCGCCGACGAGTTCAACGTTATCATGAATCTCAGGAACGGCAAGCCCATTCGGCGACTGAATCTAATCTTCGTTGGGACAGAGGCCGCGATCCGAGGCGACGTCCGCGCCTCCCTGCGAAAGGTTCGTAGCAAGCTCTACCACCTGAGGCCTCCGAAGCTGGTCCTCGACAGCCTCGTGCAGATCGTCAGAAAGGCCGCGGCTGACGCTCACTACGGACATTTCATCAGCAAACACCGTACCGGAACATTTATCGAACGGACCGGTCGAGCCTGTTGTTTCGACTATCGAGCGACTGGCACGAGACTCGTTTCCTTCCCCACCAAGTCAGCAGCAAGTTGTCTACCCTGGGTGTAACCATTGAATCACCAACGTCAAATACCTGTATTGTTCAGGGCCGATTCAAATTGGGCTGCTCGTGAGACTACGCGCACTGTAGAATCACGAATCTCATTCGCCCCAGAGCAGAGGATTCTGGTAGGTGTCCGATGATCTTCTTCGCAATAGACCGGGAACCGGCGTCGAGCTATGAGAAACTGACTCGTTGCCAAAAAACTCGATGTATTAAGCTCAGTGGGGCCGCGCATCGTCGGCTGCCAAACAGACCGACCTGATAGTAGGATGCCTTGAAAAACGTTAAAAGTCGTGTCCCGGAAATAACTGTTGACAACCGAGACGTGACGAAAACCGAGGCTTATCTATCGCTTGGGAAATATGAATGATTCTTCTGCAACCTATTGATTCCACAGGCGTCTAACGAATGGAGACGAAGAGATGCAATTGTCTAGCCTGAGGACGTGACACATGACGAGTTGAAGGCCAATGGTCGGTGACATGCTATTGCTATTAAGGTACTGGTTCGGCTAGTCGATATAGAGGTTGGGGAGCGATGCCCGACGTTGGTAATTGTCGTTTTTTGTGGACTATCACGTAGGAAGTGGTTGATAATTGTGGATCTACATCAAGGGAGGAAAATGTCGGCAGCAGTCACGATACCAGGGCGGCCGGACCGTGTCAAACAAGCTACTGAACTGTTGGGGCAATGCAACGTTAGCGAACTTGCTGACTTAATCGTAAAACGCCTTGAAGGTCACTTCATTCGAGATCTCCCTGGGCCTGTTAGAGATGAGGAACCCAGAGCAATCTTCGTCGAGATCGCGAAGGCTGGCTCAAATCCGCAATTAGCAGAGAATCTTCGAAGGGCTGTCGCCGACTTACTTCGGGCGATGTCGAGTCAAGAACTTAGTAGATCGCAAGTGATAGGCGACGTATGTTATTTGTGCACCGCGCTGGGAGCGTCCGACGCAATCAATCCGCTAGCCACGCTGGTTTCGCGAGATGATACGGCATTGGCCCATTTGAAGGATTGTGAGGACCTACGACTTCGAGCACTGCGATCTCTTGTTGGCCTGTTAGGGTGGCACCAACCTTCTGATCCAGACCCACAACTTGAGCATTTGTTCGAGCGGCTCTTGCACGATCCGAAATACGAATTGCTTTCCCTGACCGCACTCGTCGGCTTGTGGCCGGAGAGGCGAATTGAGTTCATCGATCTTGCCTCCTCGGGACGCTCACTTGAACATCGTTTGAGAACCAGCCTGCGTTGGGCGGGTTTTGTTCGCGGCGAAAAGGCTCATTCCATCAAAGGTCAGAGTTCTTGAGCGTAGCCTCGTAGTCTACTGGTGGACATAGGTTCTTGATAGGGCCGAGAACACGTATGCCTATTTGGATTCCGGCACCGAGGGGAACGAATATGGCAGGATGCACTGCTTCCGGTGCTCCTCGTCGACACATGCCGTCGTTGCACATCTGAGCGGTGTATCCCCAATCCGGTCCGCCCATGCCGCGATTTTTCACGAAAATCCAGTTAGCGGCTCCTGTGGCGCTCGCGTCAGGTACAGTGGGAGCGCAAACGATGTGCCCTGCGGCGGCGAGCCAGGCACGCGGGTAGCTCAGTTCCACAAT
>JBEKJJ010000039.1:0-52158 GCA_050011295.1 Bryobacteraceae bacterium | reverse complement strand
GAACCTCGCAGTACCAGTCGATCGAATCCGGACAACACGCCCACCATACGATCGCCATATTTTTCGATAAACTGTTGCATGGCGTTCTCCTGTAGTGTTCTGAGATTGGCTATCGAAAATACAACAACGCAGAACGCCCTTCTACTTCAACCGACACTGTTTGCCCCGCAGGGGCACTGTGCCACAATGGATTCAATACTTTGTCGGGGTGGTACAAAAAGTAAGTGACATTGGGCTGGCAGCCTGCCCCCACAGGAGTTATGACAGAGCCCATCGGTGTTGACCTCGATCAATATGAGACGTTCCGCAATGCCGTTGAGGCGCTGGACTCGGGTGATCTGCCGCGGTTGGAGAAGCTGCTTGCGGATCATCCATTCTTGATCCGGTATCAGTGCCACGTCGGCGCCTGGTATGAGACCGGCTATTTTGCGGGCGCAACGCTGCTGTATCATATCGCGGGGAATCCGGACCGGGGGCCGATTCCTGGGAACATCCTGGATATTGCGCGGCTTTTGATTAGCCGTGATTTTGATGCCAAGGCAGCGGAATACACTCTCGGTCTGCTGCTGACTAGCAGGCGGGCGTCGGAAGCGGGGGTCGCGTTGCCACTGGTGGATCTTCTGGTGAAGGCTGGAGCGGAGTTTGATTTGAATGCTCCGGATGTTCTCGGGCTGCCGCTTTTGAATGCGGCTCCCGAAACCGCGGAGGCGCTGGTGCAGCGTGGGGCAAGGATGGATATCCGGCACGCGGCGGGGCTCGGAAAGATTGATGTTTTGAAGAGCATGCTGGCGGAAAAAATCGAGCCGGCGATGTTGGAGGAAGCTCTGGCCTATGCGTCGATTCGCGGCCAGAGGGAAGCCGCGGCTCTGCTGTTGCAGCACGGAGCGAGAGGCGATGTTTTGGTAACTCCGGGAGGGCGGACGCCGCGCACGGCGCTGCACGAAGCTGCCAACCGGGGGCATGTTGACATCGTCAAGCTTTTGATTGCGAGAGGCGCCGACGCTACGGTCGTCGAGCCGGAGTGGGGCGGGACGCCTGCCGGTTGGGCGGAATTTGGCGGACATCCTGAGGTTGCGGAGATGCTTGGGAAAGCTACTTAGTAGTCGCCAAACCGCTCAACTTGGCTTCCAGCATGATCAGCAAGACTAGCGCGAAAACCATGCACGTGCCGAGCAGCGGAAGGACCATGACCGCCTGAATGCCCCAGTTCTGCGCGAAATAGCCGAGGCACCAGGGAGCGAGGAAGCCTCCCGTGATGGCGAACGAGAAGATGCCATTGTAGAAGCCGGGATGGTAGTAGGGAAACCGGTGCCCGATTTTCTCCACGACCATAGGATATATGGAGGCGAAGCCGCCGCCAACGAACAGAATGCCCATCACGGCGCCGAATAAATTGTTGGTGGATGACAACACCAGCGTTCCTAGCAAAGCTGAGACGATGGAACCGATCAGCAGCAATCCGTGGCTCATGCGTTTCAGCAATAGTTGCGAGAGGATGCGGCCAACAAGGAGGGCGGCCCAATAGAGCGCCAGCAATAGCAACGAATCGGCGGGGCTGATTCCGAGACGGCGGATTAAGAATAGCGGCAACCAGCCTGCGATGGACCATTCGTTTCCGAACTGGAAAAAAAGCAGCAGGCTAAATAGGATTGCGCCGGGATTCCGGAAATCGCGAAGGAGCTGCGATAGCGGAATCTGTTGCAGGGCGGGCCGAGGCGTGGGTTTGGCCTTGACATAATTGGCCGCGAAGAAACCCGGAAGGATCGCGAACAGAATCAGGATGCTGGGCACGGTGTAGACGTAGTAGGTGCCGGCCACTAGCAAGGCGGTCAGCAAGCAGCCCAGTCCGAACATCACGCCGGCGAGGTTGGTGGTGGCGGCGCGATCGTGACGGTATTGCGGAGAGATGGCATGAAACACACCGGCATTCAGGAGTCCGGCGCTGACGCCAATCCATAACAGGCCCAACAGGCGCCATACTGCGGCAACGGGTGGAGAGGTGAGGGCGAGGTAAAGAAAACCGGCGCAGGCCATGGCGTTCGCCAGGATCAACACGAACTTGACGCCTCGGCGCGGGAGCAGGACATGCGCGGCGGCGACCGATAGCAGGAATCCAAGATTCAGGCTGAGGAAGTAATAACCGACTTCGATGAAGTTCGCTCTGAGGTGATAGCGCCAGACCGGCAGGATCGCGCCCAGGAATGACATCAGCATTCCCGAGATCAGAAAAGCGGAGAGGGACCGGCGGCCTTCGGAGGAATCCAAGGCCTGGGTCTCCAGAGGCTCGGCGAGCCGCCACGGAGCAGGACTCGACATCAGACGATATTGTACTCCTGTTTGAGAGTGCGGTTCCGAGCGGCGGCCGGTGGGAGCGCGGGTTGCCCGCAGATGCGGTGGGACGCTCCCTTCCGGTCGCGGTTCGGTTTTTGATCCAGAATCTGGAAGCTTGGGAGGGCCCGTATATTCCAGAAAAGGGATTGTTTTGAGGAATACTGCTTATTTTTCAGCTAGTTATGACATGGTGTTACGATTGCTTTGCAATTAGCAAAGAAGATCAGGGTTGATCAGGGTATCTGGGGAGTTGCCTCGATTTGGGTTGGTTTTCGTCGGGCCCCGCTGAAAGATGCGGGGCTTCTTCTTGGGCCCGCTACAACTTATAGTAGGACGGTGGACCGCGAGCTACTAGATAGGGTGGTTCGATAGAATCTGTTTGACAGATCTCAGTTTTGGGATTTATGATGGTTTCATCACTGAGAAAGGAGGTGGTCCAGTCTCAACATGAGTAATAGTAGTGACTGTAGATTAAATACCCCGCGCGAGGTGGCCGACTGTTAAAGTCGCCGTCGTTTTGAACGTTCAGGTTTCGTTCAGTGACGAAGCCGCTGCTCCTGTGGACCGGCCGCTTCACTGCGCGATATAAGCTTACCCCCGCATTGCCTTTTTGGTGGTGCGGGGGTTTGTGTTTGTGCTTCCCAAAGGCACCGTCTCCCCTCCGGTCGCGGCTCGGTTACGACACGCGCTATACTGGGTTGAAAGTCATCGAAAGGATTTTTGTCTCAAATGAAAGCCGGGATTCATCCTGCCTACGAGGAATTAAACGTCACTTGCGCCTGCGGAAATACCTTCCGGACGCGCTCCACGCACAAAGGCGATATCCGTGTGGAAATCTGCTCCAGCTGCCATCCGTTCTTTACTGGCCGGCAGAAGCTGGTGGATACTGAGGGCCGCGTAGACCGGTTCCAGAAGAAGATTCAGAAGTCGAAAGACATGAAGCAGGAGAAGGCGGACAGGACCACCAAGAAGCAGCTGGTATCCAAGTAGTTCTACTTCTTGGACGATTTCAAGCGGGCGTCGCGTTCGGCACGGAACTGATCGTATTTGGGGAGTTGGTCCGCAGTAAGGATGGAGCGCAGCTTGGCGCGGTGATCTTCCTTAATTTTCTCGATCTCCTGGTGATGCTTGTCGCGAGCCTGATTAAAGCTGGCGTCGGTCTCATCCAGGATGATGTTCATTTTTTGGATTTGATCGGGCGTCAGGTTCACGCGGGTGCGCAGTTCATCCAGATATTGCTTCCGCCAAGCTTCGGGGCTCACGCGTTGCTCGCTACGCGCCGAGGGCGGACTGTACATTCGATATCCGAGCGCGCCTACTACACCTCCGCTCACGAACACTAGGAACAGGTAGGCAGCGATCGGCAAATTCCGGCGCTTCATTTGCTTCTCGGATCAGCGGTATCGTGCGGAACAATTCCTAATGCAGCCAGATTGTCGGCGGGGTGGGCTGCGGCGAGGGCGTCGACATAGCTGGCGTGCACTTCGGGACGAGGTCCCACCGGCACTACTTCGACCATGGCGAAGAGCAGGCAAACCGCAGCTGCTGCGCCCATGAACACCTGAGTGAGCTTGCGGACGCGCAGCATCAAGGTTTGGCGGGCCTCGATGTTCCGCCACAACTGCGGCATGAAGTTCGCGCTCGGATCGGGATCCGGCACAGCGGCCTTATACTTTGCGAACAGAGCGTTCAGTTGATCGTTGAATTGGTCCATTCTTCTTAGTCCTTCCGGCTACGTTTGGTGGCTTCAAAGGCATTGAGAACGCGCTGCCGGGCGCGGAACAATCTCACCTTCAAAGCATTTTCGTTCACGGAATAAATTTTTTCAAGCTCTTTCAAGGAGAGCCCTTCTACTTCTTTCAGCGTCAGCAGAATGCGATCCTGCTCGGATACCGCGCTGAGCAACGATTCCACCAGTTCCTTGATCTGCTTCTGCCTCTGCTCCTCATTCGATACCTTACCACCGGCCGTGGCATCCGCCAGCATAACCTGTTGCTCGCTGAGGTCCGACATTCGCGACTCACTGCGGCGGCGCTGCTTGCGCAGATAATCATACGACGCGTTTACCGTCAGCCGGTACAACCACGGCTCGAAGACTTCGGGAGTCCGCAGTTGATCGAGCGAATAATACAATCGCAGGAACACTTCCTGCGCCACATCCTCTACGTCCTCCGGGCGCCCGATCAGCCGGGCGATGGTCCCCAAAATTCTTTTGCGATAAGCAACTACAACCTGGTTGAACGCGGCGTCATCACCATGTTGCGCCTTCTCGATCTGTTCGAATTCAACCAGCATGCGGCCTTAAAAGCCAGCCGCCTTACCACATCTATACAGGCGTACCGGCAAACTGTTAGGTTACAAGGGCTTGTGCCAGTAGGACAAGCCCAGAAGGGTCAAAATATTCAAAACGATAGGCCCTTTGGTAGTGGGCTACCCTCAATTTTTCTACTATATGGCCGACCATTTGCCACTATGGGACAGTGAAGAGCTGGGCAGAGAGAGCTTATGAATGAACTAGAGCGATGGGCGAATTTCTATCTCCTCACGTCGGCGGCAGCCGCGACCCTGCTGGGCCTGATGTTTGTCGTCATCACGCTCGGCGCTGAGCGAAGCGTGGAAGACGGCACCGCTAAGATTCGCATGTACCTTACTCCCACTGTTGTCTATTTCGCTTCTGTACTGTTCCTTGCCGCGCTTCTGACCTTCCCGAACCACACTCGGTTGACGGCCTCTCTTTGCACATGCCTCGTTGGTGTCGCCGGCTTAGTTTACTCGGGGTCCTTTCTCGTTGGGCGGGGCGGTAAGAAGAATTACTACGGACTGCAGGACCGGATCGTTTACGCGGTGGTTCCATTTGCAGCATACGGGCTGCATGTATTCGGCGGAGTCTCGTTCTTCCACGCCCCCCAACGTGGACTCACCTTGGTGGCTGCCGGTATGCTGTCGTTGCTTGCGCTTGCCATTCGCAACTCGTGGGCCATCGCCGTCGATGTCGTCTCTACCCCTCGAGGGCAGCAAAATTCAAAGTAGCCCACTACCGGCCCTTTGGCATCAACATGCTAAAATCTTGAGTACCCCCCTTTACATGGACTTTCTGCAGGGTCTAAATCCGCAACAACAAGAGGCTGTTCAGCACGTGGAAGGACCGCTTTTACTGCTGGCGGGAGCCGGTAGCGGAAAAACGCGCGTGATTACGCATCGCATGGCGCACTTGATTGAAGCGCATCGCGTTCCGGGGCCGGCGATTGTCGCGGTTACTTTCACCAACAAAGCCGCGGACGAAATGCGGCAGCGGGTTCGGAATCTGCTGGGCGGCGTGGGCTCGCGCGAGGCTCCGCTGGTTTCCACCTTCCATTCGTTCTGCGTGCGTTTGCTGCGGCGCGATGGCGCGCGGTTGGCGGACATACGCTCGGGGTTTACACAGAAGTTCACCATCTATGACGAAGACGATCAACTGGCGTTGATCAAATCGATTTTCAAGGCAACGGGGCTGGATGAAAAGTTTATCCAGTATCGGGCGATGTGTTCCTGGATCAGCCATCAGAAGAGCCACAAGCATTCGCCCGAGGATTCCTACGGAGGCTCGACGGACGATCGGACCGAGCGGATGGCTTCGGTGTACAAGCAGTACGAAGAGCGCTTGCGCCAGGCCAATGCGCTGGATTTTGACGATCTGCTGTTGGAATCGGTGCGGCTGCTCGGGCACGATGAATACTTGCGCCGGCAATACAATCAACGCTTCGAGTTTGTGATGATCGACGAATATCAGGACACCAATCGTAGCCAGTATGAGCTGATGCGCTTGTTGACCGAGATGCGTAAGAACGTGGCGGTGGTAGGAGATGAGGACCAATCGATTTACGGGTGGCGCGGGGCCGACATCCGCAACATTCTGGATTTCGAGCGCGATTATCCGAACGCGAGGGTGATCCGGCTGGAGCAGAATTACCGGTCGACGAAGAATATTCTGGAAGCCGCGAGCGCGGTGGTGGCGAATAACGAAGAGCGCAAGGGCAAGTGGCTGTGGACGGAATCGGGCGCCGGTGAACGGATCGGGCGCTTCGAAGCTTTTGATGGCGAGCAGGAAGCGCTGTTCATCGCCGACAACATTGAGCGGCTGCTTTCGGCGAATCCGCGGCACAGAGTGGCTGTGCTTTATCGCACCAACTTCCAATCGCGGCAGATTGAAGAGGCGCTGCGGCGCTATCGCCGCGAATATATTGTGGTGGGCGGGCTGAGCTTTTATCAGCGCGCCGAGGTGAAGGATGCGCTGGCGTATTTGAAGACCATTTCGAGCCCGCAGGATTCCGTGAGTTTGCTGCGCATCATCAACACTCCCGCGCGGGGGATTGGCAAAACCAGTGTCGATCAGATTGAGCAATATGCGCTGCAGCATCAGATCACGGTGTGGTCGGCGATTGGCCGCATGCTGGATGAGAAGATTTTCCCTGCGCGCGCCGAGGCCGCGCTGCAGGCGTTCCGCAAGATTATTCAGGAGCTGTCGTCAGTGGCGGAGTCCCAGCCGGTGCATGAGATTCTGAAAGAGATTCTGGAACGCACCGGATACCGAAGAATGCTGGAAGCGGATAACGATCGGGAATCGGAATCGCGGCTGGGTAACCTGGCGGAGCTGGTGAATGCGGCGGCGGAGGCGGCCGAGCGCGGCGAAGGCATCTCGGAATTTCTGGATCACGCGGCGCTGGTGGCTGACAGCGACTCGCTGGATTCGCGCGCGAAAGTTTCGTTACTGACTCTGCACAACGCCAAAGGGCTGGAGTTTCCGATTGTGTTTCTGGCGGGCCTGGAAGAAGGCTTGTTCCCACATTCCCGTTCGCTCGATTCGAAGGCCGCTATGGAGGAGGAGCGGCGGCTCTGCTATGTCGGCATGACGCGCGCCGAAGAGCGGCTGTTCCTGACCAATGCGCGTTACCGGCGGCGCTATGGCGGCGGACAGCCGGAAGCGTCGATTCCATCGCGATTCTTGAACGAAGTGCCGCAAAAGCTGGTGGATGATTTGAATCCGCGCAAGCGCGCCACCGATGTTGACCTGTTCGCCGAGGGGCATGAGGTACGCGAAACTGCCAAGCGGAATGTCTACACGGGGAAGACGTACAATTCGGTGGAAAACATCCAGCAGTTCTTTGCCGATCGCGGCAAAGGATCGCCGCAGGCTCCGCAGAAGGCCGAGCCAGCGGCGAAAAACGTCGCACCTGCGCGCGCCCTGGTTACCCCCATCCGCAAGAAGGGGCTTCGCGCGGGGTCTACTGTCCGGCATCCCAAATATGGCCTGGGGACGGTGCTACGCCGCGAAGGGGAGGGCGACGATGCTAAGCTCACTGTAAGCTTCCAGGGTTATGGTTTGAAGAAGCTGGTTGAAAAATACGCAGGAATCCAAGAGGAATGAATACTAAGACAACTACCGACAAAGCAGAGCGCAAGAAGCTGAAGCGTGCATCCCGCAAGAAGGCGGCTCCGAAACCCAAGCGGGCATCGGGCGTCGCGCGCGGGTCGCTAAAGAAGCGCGTGAAGAAAGTGACTAAGGGGCAGCGGAAGCGGTAACGCGCGCGGGCGCGCGGTTTCTGGTTTCTTGTTTCCGGTTTCTGGTTACCCGCCTGTGGAGCTAGAACTAGAAACCAGGAACCAGAAACCAGAAACAGCCGACATGAGCCAACTCTTTCGTACTAAGAGTATTGATGCGCTGATCAAGGCTTCCGAGGACCCCGAGAGGGCTCTCAAGAAGTCGCTTGGGGTCTGGAGTTTGATCGCGCTTGGAATTGGCGCGGTGATTGGTTCTGGAATTTTCACCGTGACGGGGACTGCGGCCGCCGGTGAGCATTTTCTCGGCAAATCTATTTTGAAGGCGCCGGTGCTGGATCTGCTGTTGAATGGCGGCAATGCGGCTACGTTGAGCGGGCGCGCGGGGGCTGGTCCGGCGATTTCCGTTTCGTTTGTGCTGGTGGCTATTGCGTGCGGGTTCGCGGCCATCTGTTACGCGGAGCTGGCTTCTATGATTCCGATCGCGGGCAGCGCGTACACTTATTCCTACGCTACGCTCGGTGAGATTTTTGCGTGGATCATCGGCTGGGATTTGATCCTGGAATATGCGTTCTCGAACATGAGCGTCGCGGTGGGATTCTCGGCCTACTTCAACGATATTCTCGACAACCTGTTCGGATTCCATTTGCCGAAGGAGTTGTCGCAGCCAATTTTCGAGGAGGGCCAGCGCACCGGGGCGTGGTTCAATCTTCCTGCGTTCATTGTTCTGTTGCTGCTCAGCTACATTCTGGTGCGGGGGGTTCGGGAAAGCGCGGAAACCAACAACGCCATGGTGGTGGTGAAGCTGGTGGCGATCATGTTTTTTGTTTTCGGAGCCGCGAAAGCGGTGAACACCGGAAACTGGCATCCGTTCATGCCCAACGGCTACTCGGGCGTGCTCACCGGTGGGGCGATCGTCTTCTTTACTTATATTGGGTTCGATTCGGTTTCAACAGCCGCGGAGGAATGTCATAAGCCGCAACGCGACATGCCGATTGGGATTTTTGCTACGCTCGCGATTTGCGCCGTGCTTTATGGTTCCGTGGCGCTGGTGCTGACCGGTATCGCGCATTGGGACACGTTGAACAACGATGCGCCGGTGGCCAACGCTCTGAAGGCGATCGGCATGAACCGGCTGCGGCTGATTGTGACGGCGGGCGCGCTGGTGGGCATGGTGTCGTCTCTGCTGGTGTTTCAATACGGGCAGGCACGCGTCTGGTTTGCGATGTCGCGCGACCGGCTGCTGCCGGACGTGTTTTCGCGGGTTCATCCGAAGTTCAAGACGCCGTATGTCAGCACTTGGGTGGCGGGTTTTCTGGTGGGAATCCCGGCCGGGGTTTTCGATATCAGTTGGTTCTCCGATCTATCGAATATCGGAACGCTGTTTGCGTTTATTCTGGTGTCGGCGGGCGTTATCGTACTGCGGAAGAAACAGCCGGAGCGTAAACGCGGGTTTCGGGTGCCGTGGGTTCCGCTGTTGCCGGGGATCTCGATTGTGTGTTGCCTGGTGCTGATGTTGAGTCTGCCGCTTGAGACATGGATCCGGTTTTTTGTTTGGCTGGTGATTGGGCTGTTTATTTACTTTTTCTACGGGCAGAAGCGGACGCGGGATTTGGTGTAATGGCAGCGCATGGCGCTGCCCCACTGGCTGGCACACATTACTGCTTCTTTTCTTTGGTTTTGTCGTCTGGGAGCGCGTCTGGGGTGTCGAACTTGATGGTGGTGTCGGTGCCGAACTTGCGATAGAGGCGGAATTCGATCTCGTTCTTGGTCTTGTAGCGCGTGCGACTGGATGAGTTCACCGATTTCAGCGGCAACAAAAACTCAGAATCGCCGATTTTGACGAAGTCGTAATCGAGCGACAGCGCCACGTCGTGGATGGGAAAAGTCTCCGGCATGTCGTAGGGGATCTGGGTGATCTTGGTGACCATCTTCGTATCTTTGTCTATGTAAACGAGGCCGCGGTACGCCGGCACGATATCCAGGGTCTTGTCGGCAGTGACATGGAACTGGGAGTACCGCTGCTCGATATCGTAAGAGAAAACATACGTCGATCGGCCTCGCAGCGTGCCCCAGTGATCCCAGTCGAAGCGGGCGTTGCTTTCGACGGCGAAGATTTCGCGCATCATGCTGCCAAATTCGCCGGCGGAAGTGGTGCCGCCCAATTTTTCCATGGTGGTGCCGGGGTCGGCAGTGGTGTTGTTTACGAGAACCACTTGATAGTCCTCGTGGCCCTCGTTGTAGGACAGTTTGGTGGTGATGGTATCCACGTGGTGCCACGCGTTTCCGGTGCCGGTGGGATCGACATCGCGGCGCGTTACCTGCACGCAGATGAAGTTCGGGAGATTCTTGGTGTAGTTCTTGACGTACTCGCGCGTTTCTTCGATGAGCTTGCCCTGCTCGATGGAATCGGGCGGAGGCGCCTGCACGTAGACGGGTTTGGGCGCGGGCGGTGGAGGGGCGGCTTTCGTGAGGGATTGGGAGGCGGTGCCCAATTCTTTCAGGACCGCGACGGTTTTTGGTCCCGCGCCTTGGCCTTGCAGATCCTCAATGGTCTGGTCGTCCAACTTCTCCGCCATCTTCACGTGCTTCAGATATTCAGCTACCTGCCGGTCGGGCTGCTTGAGCTGGATGGCGGACTGAATAAATTTGACCAGTTGATTGACGGTGAGGCTCATCTCCGGGGTCGCGGCCAGCGCGAGAGCGGTCACCAGGCAAAGAATCCACCTCATATCTCTATTGTCCCTCAGATCCCTCCATTAGCAGACGGCGTAAGGCCGGCCCCAGTTTCGGGTATTGGAAGTCAAAGCCGGCGGATTTGGCGGCGTCCGGGATCACTCGCTGGCTGGACAGGAGTACGCTGGCCATTTCGCCGAACATGACGCTGAGAGCCAGTTTCGGAACTGGGAAGATGGCGGGGCGATGGATGGCGGATGCTAGTTCCTTGGTGAATTCGGAGTTTGATACTGGCTCGGGAGCTGTGGCGTTGACTGCGCCGCGGACACCGTCGTTGGCTAGCGCGAATAGAGTGAGGTTTATGACGTCGTCGATGTGGATCCAGGAGGTCCATTGGAGCCCCGAGCCGAGCCGTCCTCCAAGGCCTAGGCGAAATGGAGGAAGCATTTTCGCCAACGCGCCGCCATCTTTGCCGAGGACGACGCCGAGACGGAGGCGCACTACGCGGATTCCTAGCGCTTCGGCTAACGCGGCGGCCTTTTCCCAATCGATTACGACGCGGGCTAGAAAATCGTCGCCGGGGCTTGATTTTTCGGTCAGGATTTCGTCGCCGCGCGAGCCGTAGATACCGATGGCCGAGGCGCAGATGAGAACGGATGGACGGTGGGATTGGGTGGAGAGGGCGTTCACTAGATGGCGTGTTCCGTCTACCCGGCTGCTGCGGATCCGCTTTTTGATTTCCGGGGTCCAGCGCTGGGCGACGGGTTCGCCTGCCAGGTGAATCACGGCGTCTGCGTTGGACAGGCTTTCGGGTGGTGGTTCTTCTTCCGTGGATGGCCAGGCTGAGAAGCGGGCGGCCGCGGGGAGATTTGTTGGCCGTTGGCGCGCCAGGGCGTGGACTGTGTGCCCGGCATCGAGCAGCGCGCGAGTAAGTCTCGCGCCCACGAATCCGGTAGCGCCCGTGACGGTGATGTTCATGCTCTCTCACATTCTATGCCGCGGATATAGGCATCCACGTCAGTCTTCCGCCGCATGCCTTGATACGACATGTACCGCACCTGGCCGAAAATAGGACGCTCGATCCACGGCCGGTCATGCAGTCCGAAGCACCACAGGATGTTCGTGTATCCGTTTGGATCGCGTCCATCTAAGGCGTAGCGATCGTTCAAATAGATCATCGTGCGGAGCGCGCGCTCGGGCGTTTGGGACCATTCGATGATTTTCTTCCCCCAATACATCCGGTAGTAGCCGTGAATTAAGCCGCACGAGAGCAGCTGTTTTTGCGCGGCGTTCCAAAGGGGGTCGTGCGTTCGCGCCAGCTCGAGTTGTTCGGGCGAGTATACCGGATCGCGCTTATCGCGTGCGTGTTTTCCGATCGTCTCCCTAGCCCAGCGGGGCAGACTATCCAGCGACTCATAGTTTTCGCTGAATCGGACGAAGTTGAAGGCCAGCTCGCGCCGAACGATAAGCTCTTCCAGGAACTCGCCAGCCATCAGCTTGTGTTTTCGCGCGTACTCCTGGGCCGCCAGCGCCACGTGCAGCGATGAAAGATGGCCGAAATGCAGGTAGGGACTCAAGGAGGAGGTAGCCTGCGCAGATGGTTCGTTGCGAAAGGTGGCGTAGCGACAGAGATTCTTGCGCACGAAATTCTTCAGCCGCTTTTCCGCTTCCGCCGAGCCGCCACGGAAGATGGGTGATGGCCGAACGCTGTGATCAATCTCGCAAGAAGCGACCAGGTCGGTAATATTTTCCGAAGTGACTATAGTGTGAATCTTCGGGAGCGGCAAGTTGAACTTGTGGCGAACGCGGACTGCTTTCGTGGGCTTCAAATAACGAGGCAACAGCTTGCGGATTTTCGGTCGAATGGTATACGCCGCGTACTCTTGCTTTTCCATCTGACTCATGGGAACGATACAGCTTGAATCCACGGCGTAACAAGGGATGGAAAGTTTCGGAGGCACGCTGGCGTTGTATTGGCGAGTGATGAAAGCTGGGTGATCATCCGTGATAAGGGCCGCGGCTTGGTTAGCCAGCCGGTAGAGAACGTCGTCGGGATCGCTGTGCTTGCGCCGGAGGTAGAACAGGTATCCGATCCCGAGCCGGCGCAAGCTTTGTTCCATGTCCGGAACGCCTTCCAGGATAAACGTATGGAGCCGATCGCTCGCATGGGGATAGGAACAGGTCAGTCCCTCATAAACGAGGAGCGGCAAGCCGGTTCGATTGGCCAGCTCGGCGGCGTAGAGCAGCGCATGGTTCCAGCGAACGCGCCGATTCATCTGCGCCCAATACAATACGTATTTCGCGCCGCATCGAAAAGGCGCTTGATTCAGATTTCGGACATGGTCTTCCACCCTCCCATCATGACGGTTTGGATCAGGCGGCTACAATGAAGTTTATTGTCATGCGGGCCTGGAACCGTGCCAAGTTGCTGTGGGGCTATCTGCGGCACAAATCGGTGGTGAATGCGTTGCCGGTGGAGTATATCGTCGAGACCACGGCGAAGTGCAACCTGTATTGCCCCATGTGTCCGCGGGAAACGCACAAGCAACCCAAGGAAGACATGCCGGATGAGATTTTCAACCGGCTGGTGGAGGAATCGGGCAGGAGCGCGGAGCATGTGATGCTGATCGGATTGGGTGAGCCGTTCATGGACCGGAAGATTTTCGATCGCATCGAATATTGCGACCGGCATAACATCTCGACTTTGCTTTCGACCAACGGCACATTTTTCGACGAGAAGACTTGCGCGCGTGTGCTGGAGACGCCGCTGGAGCACATCACGCTGAGCTTCGACGGTGCTACTAAGGAATCGTACGAGTATTACCGCAAGGGCGCAAATTTCGAGAAGGTCCGGAGCAATTTCGTGCGCTTTGCGCGGATGAAGCATGAGCGCGGGGCGAAGGTGCAGGTGGTAGTGCAGATGGTCCGCATGGAGCGGAATGCCGGCGAGGTTGATGATTTCGTCCGATTTTGGAGCGCGGTTCCGGGTATCGACCAAGTGCGCATTAAGGAAGACGAGACCAATCTGCTGCAGCCGGAAGCAGGGCATACGGCGCAGGATTGGAAGCATCCGTGCCATTATTTGTGGCGCGGGCCGATGTATGTGAAGCACTCCGGGGATGTTTATCCGTGCTGCCAGAGTTACATGCTGGATGGGCGGCCGGTGGGCAACATCGGAGTGCAGCCGTTAACTGAAATCTGGAATTCGGATGAGATGCAGCGGATGCGCCGGCTGCATGTGGCGCGGCGGGCGAATGAGATCGACATTTGTTCGCGCTGCTGCACTACGATTCCACATCCATTGTTGGTGGCGGGAAGTTTGATGCTGCATGGGCGGACGGTGCGGAAGTTTCTGCCGTGGGTGGAGCGGCTGGTTTACTTATCGAAGCTTCCGCGTTCGTTGTTGACGCCGCCGAAGAAGGACGCGGCTAGCGAGTTGGTGCAGATTGATCGGAAATAAGGCGTCGAGATGAGTCTCGACGCGGCACGCAAGAGTGCGTGCGCCACAGTCACATTTACCAGGATTGGGCTAGTTGGACGAAGGTTCGGACGCAGATTCCTGTGGCGCCCTTCACCATGAACGGCTTACTGTCTTCCAGCCAGGCGGTGCCGGCGATATCCAGGTGGACCCACGGGACATCGTTGACGAAATCTTTGATGAATGTGGCTGCGGTGATGGCTCCGCCTGGGCGGCCGCCAATATTCTGTAGGTCGGCGAACTCGCTTTCGAGTGCTTTCCTGTAATCCTCGTCGAGTGGGAACTGCCACATTTTTTCGCCTTCGGTTTTGGCCGCGGCTAGCAGCTTGTCGGCGAATGGCTGGTTGTTGGAGAATGCTCCCGCATAGAGGTGGCCGAGCGCGACCACTACCGCTCCCGTCAATGTTGCGGCATCCACCAGGTGCGTGCAACCCAGGCGCTGGGCGTAGGTGAGAGCATCGATCAGAATCAGGCGGCCCTCGGCGTCGGTATTAAGAACTTCGACGGTCTTGCCGGAGAGCGATGTGACGATATCGCCAGGACGTTGCGCGCGGCTGCCGGGCATGTTTTCGACGGTGGGGATGATGCCGGTAACAGGGATGGAAGGTTTTAACTGGGCGATGGCGCGCATGGCACCCAGTACGGCGGCGCCGCCGGCCATGTCGTAGCGCATCTGATCCATATCGAGGGCGGGTTTGATGGAAATTCCGCCGGTGTCAAAAGTTACGCCTTTACCAACCAACCCGAGGTGATCCTTGGAGGTGGGCGCGGTCGCGGGTTGATAACGTAGCACGATCAGAGCGGGAGGTTCGGCGCTGCCTTGCGCGACACCGAGGAGGGCGCCCATGCCGAGCTGGCGCATGCGGTCCTGATCGAGAATTTCGCAGCCCAGGACGAACTCGGTGGCTAGCTCGCGCGCGCGTTCGGCGAGACGCATGGGCGTCAAGAGATTCGGAGGGTCGTTGGCGAGGCCGCGGGTGAAGTTTTGCGCTTCGGCCAGGATGCGGCCGCGATCCACAGCGGTTTGAGAGCCGCCCAGAACGGCGAATGAATCCACGTGCTTCTCGGTTTTTTTCGGATCGGTCTTGTAGCGATCCGATTCGAAATCGCCCAGGATGGCGCCTTCCACGGCAGCAGCGGCGAACTCATCGGAGCGAAACGCGTCATCGAGAGCGAGCGTGATGCTCCGGATTTTTTTGCTCTTGAGCGAGCGCAAAAGCACTCCAGCGGCCTTGCGTAGCTCGGACGAGTTGAACTTCTCGCGCTTGCCGCCGCCCACTAGCACCAGGCGCTTGGCTTTCAATCCGGCGGGTTGGTGGAGTACCGATATTTCGCACGACTTGCCGGTGAATTCGCCGGAGCCGTACAGCTCCTTTACTTGATCGCTCGAGCCCGGCGCGGGTCCATCTTCGAATCCAACCACTGCCAGCGCTTCGGCTTCAACCTCTGCAATCGGCCTTGCTTCAAGGTTTATTTTCATGTCACTCCGTTGAAATGTATTACTGCTAAGATCGGTGGCGGCCTATTGCCTCGCGGGCTTCCGCTTCCATTTCGCGCTTGCGTTCAGACTCGCGCTTGTCGTGCAGCTTCTTGCCCTTGGCCACTGCTAATTCTAACTTGATGCGCCCGTTCTTGAGGTACATCTTGGTGGGGACCAGGGTGAGGCCTTTTTCCCGGGTCTTGCCCAAAAGCTTATCTATTTCCTCGCGATGCAGCAGCAGCTTGCGGCGCCGCGTGGGCTCATGGTTCTCACGGTTGCCGTGCGAATACTGGCTGATATGCGCGTTTAGCAGCCACGCTTCATTTCCCGCGACTTCCGCAAAGCTGTCCTTGAGTTGGATCTTACCATCCTTGGCGGCCTTCACTTCGGTGCCAGTGAGGGCCAGGCCCGCCTCGAAGCGCTCCAGCAGGTGGTAGTTGTGTCCGGCTTGGCGGTTGTCGCTCAAGACTTTGATTCGAGACTCCATGGAATAGCCAACTTTTTGTACTCAACGCGCGGAAAGCCCACTGCGTCAAGAGCTTATGTGGTGGGCAAGTGTCGTACAGTGCAGCTTCATTCTAGCATAAGGCCTTTCTAAAGAATAAGATGATTGCCAGCAACAGGTTACGGGGTTTGGCGACGCTCACGGCGGCGCTGCTATTGCAGCCGGTGAATAGCCTGGACGCCCATACGCGCCAGGGTGACAAGTACGCGAAGCTGGCTATCCTAGCCGAGGCGCGCAAGGATTACGACAAGGCTTGCGAACTCTTTGACAAAGCTGTGCACGAGGATCCGCAGGACGCGGCCTATCAGTTGGGATCGCGGCGGACGCACTTTGAGGCCAGCCAGGTACACGTCGAGGCAGGTTCGAAACTGAA
Source organism: Bryobacteraceae bacterium (assembly GCA_050011295.1). Lineage (GTDB taxonomy): Bacteria > Acidobacteriota > Terriglobia > Bryobacterales > Bryobacteraceae > Palsa-89. Next base: position 35,780 of record JBEKJJ010000039.1, on the reverse strand, counting down.
GAAAGCCGGCGAGCTGGAGAAAGCGCTGGTCGAATATCAAAAGGCCTTCGCAGTGGATCCGAGTTCCACCATCGCGTATCAGGAAATCAAAGAGACCACCGGGATGCTGGATGAAAAGCGGAAGAATCCTGGCGAAGTGGTTTTGAGTCCAGTGGAAAAGGCGCGCAAGGAGAGCATCGCGATGATCGAATCTCTTCTGCCGGTGCCCGAGCTGAAACCGGTTACTAACCAGATCACGGCTCTGAAGATGAACAATCAACCACCCAAGGTGCTGTATGAGACGGTAGGCAAGCTGGCGGGGATCAACGTGCTTTTCGATCCGTCCTATCAACCCGGCAAGAATGCGAATCTGGATCTCACCAATGTGACACTGTCGGAAGCTTTGGACTATATCGCGCTGTTGACCAAGACCTATTGGAAGCCGGTGGGCACCAACGCCATTTTCGTGACGGATGACAACGTCACCAAGCGCCGGGATTACGAGGACGAAGTGGTGAAGGTGTTCTATCTGAGGAATCCCACCACGGTGCAAGAGTTCCAGGAAATTATTACGGCAGTGCGGTCCGTTACCGATGTCCGCCGAATGTTTACCTATAACGCGCAGAACGCGGTGATGGTGCGGGATACGGTGGATAAAGTTGCGCTGGTGGAGAAACTGCTGCGCGACATGGACAAGCCCAAGGCGGAAGTGGTTGTAGACATGATTGTGATGGAAGTGGATAGTGACCGGTCGCGGACCATCGCGGCTGGGTTGGTCTCGAACGGGACCACCGGCCTGGCGCTGCCGATCGCATTTTCCCCCACCAATCCGGTGCTGCAGAACACGGGAACCACCGGGACTAGCGGAACGGGCACAGCTGGAACGGGTACCAGCAATACGGGCACTGGGTCCCTGGTAAACACTACTGCCACTACTAGTACAACTACAAACTCCAGTTACGTGTCACTGGGGTCGATTGGGAAGGCCTTTAACTTTAATAACTTTTCCACCAGTTTGCCAGGGGCGATGCTGCAAGCAGTGATGTCGGATACGTCCACCAAGGTGATGCAGTCGCCGGAAGTGCGCGTCTCGGATGGACAGAAGGCCGAGTTGAAAATCGGAGACAGGATTCCTTATGCCAGCGGCAGTTTTCAGCCCGGTATTGGCACGGTGGGCGTGAGTCCGCTGGTCAGCACGCAATTCCAGTTTGCGGACACGGGCGTGAACATGACCATCACGCCGCACGTGCATGGAAATGACGAGGTGACGTTGGATATCACTACCGATATATCGAACGTCAGCAGTAACGTGACTATCGGCGGATTGACGCAACCGGTGATTTCGCAGCGCAAGACCGACTCGCATATTCGCGTACGGGATGGCGAGGTGACTCTGCTGGGCGGTTTGATGCAGACGCAGGATTCGAATACCACCACTGGAATCCCCGGACTGGTGAATATTCCGCTCATTGGGAAGTATCTTTTTGGAAGCAACGCGAAGGACAAATCGCGCAACGAGCTGCTAGTGGCCATCATTCCGCATATCGTGCGCAAGCCGGATATCGATGGGTTGGATCTGCGTGGCATAGCGGCGGGACAGGATCAGAATGTGAAGCTGACGCGCGCGCCGATAGTGGAGGCGGCGGTAGTCGCTCCGGGCGCGCCTGCTGCGACAGCCCCGGCGGCGACGACACCACCTGCGGCTGCGGGCACGCCAGCGGCGACCACGCCGGCGTCGGCGACACCAGCGGCGACGACCACGCCGGCGGCGACGACACCGGCCGCGCCTTCTTCCGGTCCTGGGCTTTCTCTTAATCCTGCCTCCTTGCAGGCCAAGTTGAGCGGTACGGTGGTGGTGACTCTCGACGCGGCGAATGCGACGGACCTGGCGGTGGTTCCCATCAAGCTTCGTTGGGATCCCAAGATTCTGCGCTTGAATCAGGCGACGGCCGCTGCGCTGTTCACCAAGGACGGCAACGTGAATCCGCCGACGCTTGATATCCGCAACGATTCCGGTGAGGCCACAATCGAAATAAGCCGTGCCGCGGGGGTGGCCGGCGTGAACGGCTCCGGAGCATTAATGCAATTAACGTTCTCAGCGGTGGGCAAGGGATCCACCACCATCGCGGTGACGGAGGTGAATCTGAGAAACTCAAAGAAGGAAGCTGTCGTCGCCACGGTGCCGCCGGCTGTGGTAAACGTGCAGTAGGTGAGCATGAGACGCGCGCGACAACGGGGCATGACGCTGGTGGAGCTGATTGTGGCTTTCACCATCCTGATGCTGCTTTCCACCATGGCGGTTCCGCTGGCGCGCTATCAGGTGCAGCGCAATAGGGAACGCGATCTGGACCGGGCCTTAACCGAGATCCGCAAAGGGATCGATAAGTTCAAGGACGATATGGATGCGGGCAAGATCGGCCCGCCGAAGATAGACTCGGACAATTATCCCGAGACCCTGGAGCAGTTGGTGGAAGGCGTAAAGGCCATGGGTGCGGTGGACAAGAAAATCAAATACCTGCGGCGCATTCCGAAAGATCCCATGACCAACTCCAAGGATTGGGGAATGCGCAGCACGCGCGACGATCCCAAGGCGCTGGCCTGGGGTGGGCAAAATGTTTTCGATGTTTATACCAAGAGCTCGGATAAGGCGAAAGATGGAACGCCTTACTCGGAGTGGTGAGCTTCGGATGACAACGCCGGCCAGTAATCGCCGCCGCTTTGGCTTTACGCTCATCGAGCTGATGATCGTGATGGCGATCATCGCCGTCTTGATGGCCGTCGCCATTCCGATCTACAGCCGCTCCATCGCACGGGCCAAAGAGAGCGTGCTCAAGAACAACCTGTTCACGCTGCGCACGGTGATCGACGAATACACCTACGACAAGCAGAAAGCGCCGCAGAGTTTGGAGGATTTAGTCAGCGACGGCTATCTGCGGCAGGTGCCGATAGATCCGATGACCGGCACGGCGGACACCTGGAAGGTCATCATGGAGGACGCCACGAATACGGTGAGCCAGACGGAGCCGGGGATTTTCGATGTGCGGAGCGGATCGGACAAGACGAGTCTGGAAGGCAATCCCTATTCGGATTGGTAGTGGCGATTCGCCGCTGGTGTATACTGCGGATGGAAGGCAAGCATGGCTGCTCGGAATCTCGCTGAAGTGATCGGTTCGCTTACGCCGGAAGAGCAGGAGTCCGTTAAGCAGTTCATCGAGTTTCTGAAGCGTAAGCCGTCGCCCGCGTCATCATCATTTAACGCCGCGGTCAATGAGTTTATCGAGCAGCACACGGAGCTACTAGAGCGTCTGGCTAGGTGACTTGCTACCCAACCCTTGACGAGGTCGTCGCCGTCCATGCCCGTGTGATCGCACAGTTCGGGGGTTCCCTCGGCATTCGGGATCGTGGGGCCATCGAATCCGCGCTGGCGAGGCCGCAGAGTGGTTACTATGCTGACATCATTCAAGAGGCGGCTGCGCTTTGGGAGAGCCTGTCCCAGAATCATCCATTCATAGACGGCAACAAGCGCGTAGCGGTGACGGTGATGGCGGCATTTCTAAGGATCAACGGACATCGGCTGGAGTTCGACGACTTGGAGGCGTTCTCATTTCTCATTGGGCTCTACGAAGCAGGCGCATTTCGATTCAAGGAACTAGAGAGCTGGTTGCGGCGGCATATTGTTTCTGGCGGTTCAACATAGCGCTCGGTCTGGATTATACGTATAGTCGCAATGATATGATACGTACAGATGTCCAAGCTTACATTGAGCGTCGACGAACGGGTTGTTTCGCGCGCTAAGCGCTACGCGAAGCGCCGCGGCGTTTCGGTGTCGGCGATGGTGGAGGCTTATTTGGCATCCGTCGCCGAGGCACCAGATAAGAGCCCCGAGGATACTCCTCCCATTTTGCGATCGGTCCGAGGCATTCTCAAGAAGGCGGATCCTGAGGCCTACAAGAAATACCTGGTCGCCAAGTACCGATGAAGAAGGTACTCATCGACACGAACGTTGTCCTGGACGTTCTGCTCGACCGGCAGCCCCACGCTGCCGGAAGCGTAGCCATCTGGGCGGCCGTTGAAACGCGCTTCGCCCAAGGGCTGCTGGCTGCTCACGCAATTACCACCGTCCACTATGTAATGCGCCGGGAACTGGGAACTGCCAGAGCGACACGCACGATCGGGACAATATTGAGAGTTTTTGGCGTCGCGGCGGTGGACGGACCAGTGATCCAACTCGCGCTGGGATTACCCGTATCCGATTTTGAGGACGCCGTCACGGCTGCCGCGGCGCAGTTTGCCGGATGCGACTACATCGTGACGCGAGATCCGAAAGGGTTTCGAGGGTGCGGCGTGCAATCTCTCGCGCCGGAGGCGGCTGCGACGCTGTTCGGTGGTGGATGAACGTGGGCGGCTAATCCCTCTGTGTTGTTCGTCCCAGGGTTCGTTGTGGCGCTTCCTGCCGGTCGCGGTTCGGTTTTTCGTGTCGCGAAGCCCCACGTTTTATGTTCGTTATTTTCGAGGTGCGTCGGCTGGGACTGGGCGCACTACGGAGCCTGCAGTGAGCGAGTCCGCGGGATTCATGATTACCCAATCCTCTGGGCGGATTCCGGATAGCACTTCTACCTCGGTTCCGTAATCCTTGCCTAGAATCACGGGGACGAGCGCCACTTTATTTCCGTCGCGGACCAGGCCCAGCCTGAGTCCTTCACTGCGGAACAGGATTGCACCGACAGGAACGATTACCGATGGCGCACCGGCCGGGATGGTGAGGTGAACTTCGGCATAGGATCCCGGCTTGAGCTCGCCCGCTGGGTTCTCGACGTCCACTTCGGTGAGCAGCGTTCGAGTGCCTGAATCCATGGAGTCGGCGGTGCGAACCAATTTGCCGTGGAAGCGGCGGCCGGGAAATTCGGACAGCGTCAATTCGGCGGGAATTCCTGGAACAGCGGACTGCGAGTAAATTTCGGGCACATTCAGAAAGACGCGAAGCTTCGATGTCGCGGCGATGTGGAAAAGTTCCTGGGCCGGGCCGCCCATCCCCGCGTTCACCAGCGCGCCGATGTCGGTATTGCGGGCCGTGATCACTCCATCGAAAGGCGCCTTCACTGTTTCGAAACCACGCATTTCCTGGAGCCGCGAGAGATTCGCTTCTGCCGATCCGACGTTACCGCGAGCGGCGGCGATCGCTTTTTCGAGGGCATCCACATTGGCCACCTGGGCCTGATACTGGGCCTGGTATTGATCGTTCTCCTGCCGGGAGACCACGCCTTTGGCGACCAAATTACTCCAGCGCTGTGCAGTGACGCGCGCGAGTTCTGCGTTGGCCTTGCCTTGCACTAAATTTGCGAGCGTCTGATCCACCGCTGCTTTGGCTTGTTCGACGGCCGACTGGGCTTGACGAACCTGTTGATCCAGCTCGGGCGCGTCGATTTCGGCGAGCGTCTGGCCGGCTTTCACGCGCGCTCCAATATCGGCATTCCATTTCTTGAGATAGCCGCTGGCGCGAGCGAAGATGGGCGCGTCAATGAAGGCCTGAATGTTGCCGGGGAGCACAACTTCGTTTTGCAAGGCTCCCATTTTGGGGTGAGCGACGGCGACGGTGGGCGTGGCGAGATCCAGGGTCTCCTGCTTCACCGCGGCCGCAGTTTTTAAACGGGCATCGATACCCCAAACGATTACCGCAACCACCACCAGGACGGTGATCAATAGTACCAGCACAACTTTAAGAACGCGAGGAAACTGCCGGGCGCTGCCAGGCTCGATATACTTCGCGGTTGTGGTTGTCTCAGGCATGCAGTCTCATCTAACAGGATCGTTGGTCAGGCGTCTTCGATGCAACAGGCTGAAGACGGTGGGCACGAAAAACAGAGTAGCAACGGTGGCGAAAATCAATCCGCCGATTACTGCGCGGCCCAGCGGCGCATTTTGCTCGCCGCCTTCACCGAATCCCAGCGCCATCGGAACCATGCCGATGATCATGGCGAGAGCGGTCATTAATACCGGACGAAAACGCGTGAAGCCAGCTTCAATGGCGGCCAGCACCGGATCGCCCTGCGCGGCCAGATGTTCCTTGGCGAAGCTGATCACGAGAATGCTGTTGGCTGTCGCGACTCCGACGCTCATGATGGCGCCCATCATGGCTGGAACGCTCAACGTGGTGCGGGTCAAAAACAGAAAAATGATAATCCCCGCCATGGCCGCCGGCAGTGCGGTGAGGATGATGAACGGATCCAGCCAGGATTGAAAGTTCACAACGATTAACAAGTAGACCAGCACGATGGAGAGCAACAATCCCGAAAAAAGCCCTTGAAACGATGTTCGCATGGTTTCAATTTGGCCTCGAACGGCGAGCTGCGATCCGCGGGGCAATTTGGAGCGGTTGGCATCCACGATGCGGGTTATGTCGGCTGCGACCGCGCCCAGGTCGCGGTCCTGCACGGAGCCAAAAATATCGACGGCGCGCTGGATATTGTAATGCGAAACCACGGCCAGGCCGGCCGCACGATGCGGGCTTCCGACATCTCCGAGGATTTCGTGCCGCGTGCCTTGGACAATGGGAATGTTTTCCAAATCGCTCAAGGAGGCTGCTGCGTATTGCGGAGTCTGGGTCGCCACGCTGTAGCTGACTCCAGTCTTGGGGTCCAGCCAGAAGGATGGCGTGGTTTGAAAACTGCCGCTCAATGAGATCAGCAAGTTGTTCGCCACGTTGAGCTGCGTGAAGCCGCTCTCCATCGCCTTGGTGCGATTCACATCAAATTCGATGCGGGGTTGGTCGAACAACTGGTGAACTCGCAAGTCCACGGCGCCCGGTATGACTCGAAGTTGGCGCAGGAGATTGGTGGCGAACGCGTGGTTCGCGATCACATCGGGTCCCGACACTTGAACATCGATGGGCGCGGGTAGGCCAAAGTTTAGAATCTGGCTGATGATATCGGCGGGAAGAAAATAGAAGGCGACTCCGGGAAACTCGCGCGGAAGCTCGCGGCGGAGTTGGCGAACATATTCGTCAGTGGGCCGGTGGCCTTCGTTGAGTGTGACAAGCACGTCGGCGTCCATGCTGCCGATCGGCGCCGAGGTGCTGTAGGCCATGTTGATGGAGCTGTAGGGCAGGCCGATATTATCGATAATGCTGGACCTTTCAGAAGGCGGAATGACGCGCTCTATCGCGGCTTCGATCAGGTCTCCGAGCCGCGCGGTCTCTTCGATGCGCGTGCCCGTTTTGGCTCGGAAGTGCAGATTGAATCGGCCTCCGTCAGAAACCGGGAAGAAGTCGCGCCCCAACCATGGCAACAGCAGGAATGCGAGGGCGCAGAGGCCCAGGAACACGGGAACAAATAGTGCGCGGCGGTGAATTAGACCGGTCAGTATGCCGCGATACGCCGTGCGCGACGCTTCAAAAACCCGTTCGAACGCCCGTTGCAATCTGTCCGCAAGATTCCATGCCGCTGGTTCGCTTGGATGATGGAGGTGCGATTTGAGCAGGTACATCGCAAGCGTGGGAACCAGAGTGCGCGAGAGCACGTAGGAAGCCAGCATGGCGAAGACGACGGCCTCGGCTAGAGGAATAAACAGAAAACGCGCCACGCCGGTGAGGAAGAACATCGGCAGAAATACGATGCAAATACATAATGTGGAGACGAGCGCGGGAAGAGCGATCTGCGCCGCGCCATCCAGAATGCCCGTGTGCAAGTCTTTGCCTTGATCGAAGTTACGGTCGATATTTTCGATGGTGACCGTGGCGTCGTCCACCAGGATGCCAACGGCGAGCGCCAGACCACCGAGCGTCATGATGTTAATGGTTTCACCCAGGGCGCTCAGCACGCAGATGGAGGTAAGAATGGAAAGCGGAATCGAAATGGCGATGATCAAAGTGCTGCGCCAGCTTCCGAGAAACAGGAGGATCATCACGGCGGTTAGACAGGCCGCGCTGATGGCTTCCTTCACCACGCCGCTCACGGCCGCTCGCACGTAGATGGATTGATCGGAGATCGGATCGATCTTCAGCTCCTTCGGAAGGGTTGCCGAGATCTGCGGCAGCATGTCGCGAACCTGCTGGACGATATCCAGCGTTGACGAGCTGCCGATTTTTAAGACCGTTAGTAGGGCGCTACGCTGTCCGTCTCGCCGGACGATGTTGGTTTGGGGCGAATAACCATCGCGGACGTGAGCGACATCGTGAATGTAGATGGTGTTGTTCGCTATGGCTTCAATTGGAAGATCGTTGAGCTCCTGCACCGTAGTGGGGCTGGCATTGAGTCCAACGTCATATTCGAATTGACCGATCTTCGAGGTTCCAACCGGGAGAATCAGATTCTGATTGCTGATAGCGTTCACAACGTCGGCGGGAGAGAGTCCTTTGGATTGCAGCAACGCGGGCTGAAGATCCACCATGACCTGACGCTGCTTGCCTCCATAGGGCCAGGGAATGGCGGCACCGGGAACGCGAATAAGTTGGACGCGAATGGAATTTGCCGCGAAGTCGAAGAGCTGTTGCTCGGATAATCCTTCGCCGGAGAGAGCCAGTTGCACGATGGGGACGCTGGAGGCGCTGTAGATCAGCAGGAAGGGAGGAGTGGTGCCGGGTGGCATTTGGCGGACGGCCCCCTGCGCGGCCGCGGTCATTTGAGACATGGCGATGTCCACCTTGGCGCCGGGGTGGAAAAAGACTTTGGTGATGCTGCGGCCTTCGACGGTCTGCGATTCAATGTGCTCGATATCGGCGACGGCGGTGGTGAGAAAGCGCTCGTACTGCGATCCGATGCGCGTCTCCATGTCCTCGGCGCTGAGACCGGTGTAATTCCAAAGCACCGCGATGACGGGAATGTTGACGTTGGGAAAGATGTCGACAGGAGTGCGCACGATCACCAGCGGGCTGATCAACAGGATCAGCAGCGCCAATACGATAAACGTATAGGGCCGGTTGAGGGCAATCTTAACGATCCACACGTGAAGTTAGTCCTTTGGATGCAGACGGAGCCGCGCCGATGCAAGGATGCGTGTAGCTCTTTCGAGTAGCTGACATTTCTCGCTGTACTTCTACTGTGCCAAAAACGAGAGCGGAGTGGGCAGTGTGCGAGGTGAGATGGTAAACTAGCGGCTAGCGAAGTTTTCCTGATAATCCCCGGTCGTCTAATGGTAGGACAGCGGCCTTTGGAGCCGTGAATCGTGGTTCGAATCCATGCCGGGGAGCCAGACCTTTTAGAATCAATCGACTGCAATGCAGATTTGACGCCGTGTACGAGTACTCGTACACTGGAGGGGTGTCTCAGGCAATAAAAAGCCTCGTTTTGTATAAGCGACACCTCCAGAACTGCCGCGTCCACAAGAGCCGTGTTCCTCGCGGCAAGCGCCGTTTCTGGATGGATTGTGATTGCCCAATCTGGATTCATGGTCGCACGCCGACAGGCGATATTGTTCCTCGTCAAAGCACACAGTTCTCGGACCTGAAGCGAGCGGAAGCGCTGCGAGCATCGCTGATGGCGCAGGTGCAGACGGACTCGGTGACCGGACCACCGCTCTCCGAATGCATCGAGAAATATCTGGCGACGCGCGAGCAGGACCTCGATGCACGGACTCTCAACCAGCACCGGCTTGCGCTCGAAAGGCTCCAGCGGTTTCTTGAAGCGCAGAAGATCATTCACATCCGCGAAATGACGGTGGATCATCTGGAGACGTTCAAGACGGCCGGCTTGCCGAAGACGATGCGGATGACAACGAAGGCCACGGCCTTCGCAAAGATCCGGTGTTTTCTCCGAGCCGGTTTTCGGCGTGGGTGGATCAAAGAGGCGCTCGTCGATAAAGTGACGACGGTGAAGGCGGCATACGACCAGAAGGAACCGTACACCGATGAGGAGATCACGGCGATCCTCGATCACGCGCTAGAAATGGATGGTGGGACGCACGGATATGCGAAGCAACCGAAAACTTTCCGGCTTTTGCTTGAACTGATGCTCGAAACAGGATTGCGGGTCGGCGACGCAGTCGGATTCGATCCTGTCACGCTCAGCAAGGGAGACAGCCTCTGGATCTACACCTACCAGCCACAGAAGCAGAAGCGAGCGGAGAAGCCGAAGCTGTTGGAAGCCTACATCACGGACACGACGAAGAAGAGAATCGATGCATGCACATGGCTCTCATCGAAGCGACCATTTTGGTACGGTGCCGGAACTGATCCGACTCCGCTTGCTCAAGCCGTGTATGAGAGGATGCAAGGGATCGGTGGTCGCGCCGGGATCGACGATTGTCGGCCGCACCGGCTAAGGGACACTTTCGCGGTTCGCGCTCTTCTTCGCGGAATGCAGCTTGATGACGTTTCGCGTCTTCTTGGACATTCCAGCGTTAAGGTCACCGAGACGTATTATGCGAAGTGGGTGGCCTCCCGCAAGCGTCGCCTGGAACGGCTTGTTGCCGAGTCTCTCGTGAACGCGTGAGGCTACGGTCTCTGGAATCGAAAGGGTCGCGTACTTTCGCTTGCGAGCGCCATAATTGGTGACCCGAATCACGCCGGTTTCGTCTGCGAATATCCTGGCGACGGTCTTTGCCGAAAGCCCCCAGAGGTTGGCCAACTCCCTTACTCGATAATGTTTCTCGAACGCGAAGCTACCCATTTTGGTTTCCAGTTCGGTGGTTCGAGTTTACTCGCCACGTCCGTCTCGCCTCACCAAATCCGGAATGAGGACTTCACGACTTAGCACCGCGAATCCCGTTTTCGTTTCACCCCTTCATGCCCTGTTCCCAAGTCGACGTTGTGGGAGCGAAACCGAAATCTCCGCTGGAAACTGCGCTCCGCGGATTGCAATCTGTCTAAGGCATCGAGAAGCTGAAGGTTTCCCTGCAGGAGCTGGTCCGGCTGTTCGGCAGACTGCCCTTTCGCCTTGATCGAGAATCGAATACAGTCGATTGCAACTCGAACCTGATATGCCAGTTCGAATTCCATTGGGGAGGGGCGACTTACCACTCCATTCTGCGATGACTGTTCGCGGGCCAGCCCCGTCTTCATGATTTCCTCTAACGACGTTTCGGCTCGCGCGAATGCTTCCTGAACATGTGTGATTTGTTCCTCAGCACTCGTGATGAGCAATTGCTGTGCCTCGTTCGTGTTTCTGTGCATCACGGTTTTGCATCATCAAGGCGACTACTCCTACCTCAATGGCGACGCCTATCAACATACGCGCCCTAAAATGTTTTAAGAATTGATGATTTTGCTTAGTCAACATAGAGTCCCCACGTCGCTTGAATCAGCTGTTGACAAAGCTCTTGCCGCCGCACCTTTACCCTGCAGCACCAGATGAATCGATGCCACGGACCCGTTTCCACTCATCTCGTCTTTTGTCATTCAGTTGTCTTTCATCGTTCAAATTAAGTCTTCTCTAATAGCGGATGGATCGTACTCGAATCTGGACAGCCTCGCTTTCTCCCGCTGCTCCCGCAGGTTTCTGAAGGGATCGGAGCTTGTCGGAGCTGGTGATGTGTTCTCCGTACTCGTCTGCGGCGGCGGTTGCCCCGGCAGTGATTGAGAAGGTTTCTGACGCCGTCGCCTTAGACGGGAGACGTAGACTCTGAATTGGGGGTACGGAATCTCCAGTCCATCGAGCTTCGCGGCCTCCCAAATTTCTCTGAGTTTCATTCCCCGCGCGAGGCCAGCCTCAATCTCTCTCCATACGGCAATGACCTGCCCAGTGTCCGTGGCGGGTTGAGCCAAAGGGAGCGAACGCAAATGAACCGGGTTCGATTTGGCCCTTTTTCGGCCAGACTGCGGATTACCTTCTTCCGACGTTGCCTGCATTTGCTCCCTCAATTAATAAGGAAATGGCGAGGCCCTCTCGGGACACTTAAATTTACAGATTCTCGTTTTTTTCGTTTTGCAACCGACCGCAACAGTTTGTAATCGTCTGCAACATTTTGGCGTTCAGCGAGGAGGCTGAAACTGTTTGTAACTGCTTGCAACAATGACCACCCTCCAAGACGGCTCCCAGACAACCAAAAAATGCGTAGTGGAACATAAAGTCTGACGAGGTGGTTTCTGTTTGGTTGTAGCTCGCCGAATCGCTGGAACTTAAGCTGTCAGCCATCTCCCTGTCTGTGTCAGCCCCTCGTCTGACGGCGTCTTTTTTCGCTAAAAAAGTGTCCCGTAGGCCCTCCGCCATTTCCTTATAAAGTGAGGGGCCATGCCGAGACGAACGATCCGACTGACCGCGGCCATCGATGAGCAAATTAATTCCGCCGCAAAGCTGCGAGGCTACTCCAGTCCAAGCGCATTTCTGCGAGCGGCAATCAAGAAGGAACTTGGCGAGCGCGCGGAGGGGAGCGGCCCCAGCGCCGAGCAGATCGTCGGAAGCATTCGAGACATCCGGCACGACATTCGCCATCTGGAACGAGCGCAACAGGCATTGTTTGCTTTATTGGACAGCTTGGCGAAGGCCTTTTTGACTTGCGTTCCGGAGCCACGTGGGGCCGCTCTGGAGATCGCTCTTGCGGAAGCGCGAAACCGCCACGCACGGCTGCTGACGAATGCCGGGCACGCGCTGCTCAGTGACTCGCTTGTGGCGATGGAGGCGCTAATCAGCCGTGGAGAGAAATAAGGACAAAGAGCGCGAATTCCGCCTTCGACCCACGAAACCGCCAGCAATAGGCGAACGGCGAGTTTATGCGTCCGCGTACAAGATCATCATGCATCACTCCCGCATGAGCGGTATCAGGACGCGCCGCGTGGCTGGGTTCGGCGGCGGCACGACGCACGCCCGGCCTCACGTGCAGCGATGTGCCGTGAGAATCCTCTATTCAAAGAACAGCAGTAAAGGTCAGTGGCGAGCCCATGGAAGTTACATTGCCCGCGAAAGTGCTACTAACGAAGGAGTCGGATTCGGTGGAGCCGAAGATTCGATCAACATCGCCCTGCGCTTAGCGGGTTGGCAGAAAGCGAACGACGAGCGCCTCTGGAAATTAATCATCTCGCCTGAGTTTGGCGATCGAGTGGACTTGAAGCTGTTGACACGCGATCTGATGTCAGAGATGGAGGCGGATCTGGGGACACCACTGGAATGGGTGGCGGTAGCCCACTTCAACACCGAGCACCCGCATGTTCATGTTGCACTGAGAGGTGTCGGAACGGAAGGACGGCAGGTTCGCCTCAGCCGGGATTTCATTCGTGAGGGCATCCGCCACATCGCGGAAGATTATTGCACGCGCCAGCTTGGGCTTCGGTCGGAACGTGATACTGCGGAATCGCAACGTCGCGAAGTCCATCAGTACCGCTATACTTCGCTTGATCGCATTATCCAGCGCGATGCCGACCTTCCAGGTGAGCCAGACTTCCAGTTCTTCATGGTCACGAAGGACCCAAGCCGAGCCGGGCTGGGACCAAGTGTGTCGCTTACCGAACGGCGCACCGCAGAACGATTGATGTTCCTCGCGTCGATGGGACTGGCCGAGTCGGCCGGCCCAAAGACTTGGCGAGTAAGACGGGACTTCGAGAACGTCCTTCGGGCTATGCAACGCAGTGTCGACTTGCAAAAGACACTGGCGGCACACGGAGTCTTGATGTCCGATAACAGGCTCCCGATAAACGTGCTGGAGCCTCGGGATCTCACAACCTTGGAAGGCAGGATCTTGGTACACGGCGAGGAAGAAAGCTCTGGGCGCAATTACCTTCTGCTGGAGGGAACCGACGAACGCGTGCACTATATCTACTACACGCCGGAAATGGAAACGGCGCGAAATGCCGGCGGCTTAAGAACCAACGCGTTCATTCGACTTCGCAAATTGTTTGCAGAAGGCCGGCCGGTTCTGGAGGTCGACGAGTTCGGAGATGCAGAGTCGGTCTTGCACAATAGGCCCTACCTTCGAGAGACTGCACAGCGCCTGATCCAGCGTGGCATAGTTCCCCAGGACAACGGTTGGGATGGATGGCTTAGTCGCTATCAGAAGGCACTCGCCGAAGCTGCGTCGGCTCTCGAACGCCAACAAGCAACGAAAACAGTTGAGCGCTACAGGGACCGGGACCTTGGTCGCTAGTTGGATCGGCAGGTCTGCAGACCGAAGGAACTTCCCGAGGGAGGAGCGTTCGAAGCCAAGGATCACGACGGACAGTTCAAGTGGATCACCTGTCGATACGCGGACAGTCGCCGCTTCCGGGTACTTCCCGCGATTCGCGAAAACTCATCACGACGCGAATAGTCATCGCGATCACCCTAAGGCGCTCGAGATCCGAACGGGAGGATCGCCCGCGCGCGTTTGACTGACTAACGGGCCAAAGCACACGGGTGACCAGAGAAATGGCAATCTGCCAGGAAATCGGTAATCTATCCGCCAAACCAGCTCCCATCCCACGTTGAAACGGTACGACTTACAGAATCGCCAGCTTGGCCACGCGCTTGCCTCTTCCCAATCCGTTAGAGAAAACGCTCTAGCAGCCCGTGTCTAAAGTCCAAAAACATGTGGTACTGAAAATGTTTTGACCTTACAATCGATCTATGGCGATGGGGACGCGGAAGAAGCGACAAAGACAAGAGGAACTCTGGTACGGCGGCGAGCTTCCGACGGCACCAGGTCATCCGTTCTACAAGCGGCTCAATGAGGTCCTGGACAACGCCGGCTTCGATGCCTTCTGCGAGACCAACTGCGCCGGCTTCAATCACAAAAACTTGGGGCGTCCATCGCTGCCTCCGGGCCAGTATTTCCGAGTTATGATGATCGGCTTCTTCGAAGGGCTCGATAGCGAGCGGGGCATTGCATGGCGTCTCGCCGATTCGCTTACGCTGCGGCAGTTCCTGTCCATTGGACTCGACGAGAACACGCCGGATCACGTCACCATCTCGCGCACCAGACGCCTGATCGACGGCGAAACCCATCAGCGAATCTTCACCTGGGTGCTGGAGCGGCTGGTGCAGGCCGGGCTCATCAAAGGCAAGACGATCGGAGTGGATTCGACCACTTTGGAAGCCAACGCGGCAATGAAGTCGATTGTACGTCGCGACACGGGCGAGAGCTACATGGCGTACTTGCAGCGCCTGGCCGAAGCCGAAGGAATCGAGGCCCCAGACGCGGCGGCATTGCTCCGCATGGATCGCAAGCGGAAGAAGAAGACTTCCAATGAAGACTGGAAAAGCCCCATCGACCAAGAGGCCGAGATCACGAAACTGAAAGACGGACGCACGGCGATGGCATATAAAGCCGAGAACGCGGTGGACATGGAAACCGGCGCCATCGTGGCGGTCACCACGCACGGCGGAGCCGCCGCTGACACGGCGACAGTCCAGGAAACCGTGGTTGAGGCCGCGATCGCAGTGGCCGGCTTGATCGCCGAAAAGACATCCGAAGGTGAGTATCCAGTGCATCCTGACGGAGTCGAAGAAGTGGTGGCGGACAAGGGCTATCACAGCAACGATGTCGCGCTTGGTTTTGCTGAACTAGAAGTGCGAACGTATATAGCGGAGCCGGATCGTGGCCAGCGCAACTAGGACGGCAAAGCGGCGGAGAAGGCAGCGGTCTACGCCAATCGGCGGCGCGTTCAGGGGGATCGGGGCAAGCGGTTGCAGCGGCAACGGGGAGAGCGGATCGAACGGAACTTCGCGCATCAGTTTGATACCGGCGGGCTGGACCGGCTGTACGTGCGAGGCATTGAGAATGTACACAAGAAATTCCTGATTCAGGCCGCCGCATGCAATCTCGCTCTCTTGATGCGATCGCTGTATGGCTCGGGCAAGCCCAGAGCTGCTCATGACGGGGTTATCCAGGCCATTTTGACGATTTTGGACGTCATAAAAGCCGTGGAAGGGCTCTTACAACACGATCCGCGAACTCCCCATTGCGTGGGTCGAGTTTCTCGCCGATCAACGCCCGCTGTCAGATGTTTTCCGTCGGCTCTAGAACAATCGGTTTAGACACGGGCTGCTAGGAGCCTGTCCGAGTATTCTGCAACTTCGCGGGTTCAAACGGAACAGAACCGGTACATAATGTTTTATGCCAAAGGGCTACCGGACCCGCTTCCGAACGCACAACAAGTTGTCCTCGCGCATCAGCCGGTAGACCCGCTTCGCATTCACCCGCCATCCCCGCCGCCGCAGTTCTTGGGTGATGCGTGGACGCCCGTAGCTGGGCCACTCCAACGCGATCCGCTGTATCGCATCGCGCAGATCCATGTCGCGGTCCGGACTCGGTTCTGCGGTTTGGAAACGGTAGAAGCCGGACCCGGAAACCCGGCCCAACTTCACCATCCGCTGGATAGTCAGTCCCCGTTTGGCCTTCATTTCTTCTTGCGCCCTCCGGTAGACCGCGGCTTTCCAGTCAACGCCTGCAGCAGCCGCTGTTCCTCGATGCGCTGCAAGCACCCCTTCAAAAAATCCAACTCCACCGCTTGCTGCCCGATTTTGCGCTCGAGCTCGGCGATCCGTCCTTCCGACCAGCGCTGCTTCCCGTTGCCCGGAAACACGTTGCCCGGCCCTTGCCGGAACTCACGCCGCCAGCGGTGTAGCACGTTCGCGTTCACTTCCAACGCTCGTGCCACCTCGCCCATGGAAATTCCTTGTTCCAGCCGCCGCACGGCAGCCAGTTTGAACTCTTTGGTGAAAACTCTTCTTGACAACCCCATGACTCAATTCTCCTTTGAATGGATTTTGAGTCTTAACTGGTTGTGTCAAAAATGGGGACAAGACCAGAGGCACTCGCCGTATGAGCGCATCTGGAAACTTACCTGGTCCGGGGTGCCGATGAGGATCGAGTTAGAAAGTTCGCTGAGGAGCAGTCGTGCTCTGTCCTCGGGGATGTCTATGGCTTCCAGGAGGACTCGCAGGGCCTCGCCATGGCTAAGTTCATTGCGTGCGGCGGTCTCGCAAGCGGTGGCGAGCATAGGGAGGGCGCGGACCTTTTGTACGGCACTGAATTGGGGACGGCTTTCGATGAGGGCGTTCACCACGCACCGAACGTTGTCCGAACGCAGCGGGCTGAGGCAGCCCTGGTCGCGATAGCGTTGCAGCATCGTCATGAGCACGAACGGATTGCGAATCTCTTCGCCGCAATCCACGTCGCGCGCGGCTTTCAGAAATGCTTCCGGATCTCTTTTCGAGGGCCTGGAGAAATCCGGAAAGATTGATCACGCCCTCGCCCGGCAGCAGACGCTGGTCGTCGCGAATTTGTTCGGGGGCAATGTTTGGCGCATCGTTGAAATGCACCACGACGATTCGATCCTTGCCCGCCGCGAGGATGTCCGCAGTGGCACCATGAGGAGAGGTTTCTGGTCCTCGGGCGCGGCGCGCCACTCCTCGTAGAGTTTGGCGGGAGCCTTGCTCGGCGGTCGCCGCCCTCCAGTCGACGTAATGTCCGGCCTTCAGCCCCAGTTCGTGAACAAATTCGCGCTGCGTCCTGCCGTTTCCTTCGCGAAAGGATGCGAAGCGTTCAACTCGCCGAGAAAGCAGGCGGCGCGGCCGGCAAAGGTATCGGTACGAGACCGTTTTCAGCCGTCAGTTTCGTCAGGACCTGCGGGAGTGATCGTTCCAGGAAGTTAGCGAGCCCGAAAAGGTGGCCGCCCATTGAGATATTCACCGTCCGATAGTGTCCCGCCCATTCGTAACCGAAGAATCCTATCACGTCACGGATTATGGCGTAGGGAGGGACCATGGCGGTTCGAGAAAGAATGAGAATATTACCGACGGAAGGCACTACAAACATCGAGAAGATCGAGTTGCCGCTTGCCTTTTGGAGGAGGTGCCATTGGTTCGTCGATCTGGCTGCCACGATTCTTGACAACCCACGATTCTGAATGCTCGCTTGCGAAGAGGAGTGGACGCGAGGCCGAAGGACTCAGCCGCCATGAATTCAGCAAACCGCTGACCCTGATGCCTGTGGCTATCGAAGAGATCCTCTCGAATCCCGGCTAGGAGTTTACGACGAAGCGCGCTTCGATTGAATTGGTGAGTCGAAACAGCCTCCGCGGCCTGCTGCCGAGTCCCTTCGCGGCATGTGTTGCCGAATTACAGGACGCCGCTCATGAGATTTAGCGAAGTCACAACGGCGATGCAACCTTCACCTGGCTATTCTTTGCGGTCGCCCCGTCGCGCGGAATGGTTGCTGCCGGTGGCGATATTGTTTTTGATCATCATCACCTTATTTGCATTTCAACTCCGGCGCCGTTCCGAAATATTCTCTCAAAACGTCAGTGCCAGCCGGAATGTAGTTGAGCACGTAGCGTCTCTGTTGATGGCGCTGGACGACGCCGAAACCGGTGAACGCGGATTCCTGCTAACCGGACAAGAGGAGTACTTGGAGCCGTTTCACAGTGGAGCAGAGCAGGCTCCGAAAGAGCTGGCGGCTCTTCAGCAGGGCGCCGGTTCCGATCTAGAGCTGCGGGCGCGCGTAGCAGCAATCAGTTTGTTAACAGCTAAGAAACTTGCCGTTGTCGATTTGACTATAAAGACATTCAGGAACTCGGGTCTAGAAGGCGCTCTGAGGCAAGTCAAAACAGGAGTGGGCAAGCAGACCATGGACCGCATTCGAATACTCTGTCAGCAGATAGAATCCTCCGAATACGCCAAAGTAATCAAGAATTCGAACGAGACAAACAGTTACGGCCGGCAAACTCTTCTCATTACCACGATCGGAAGCACGGCTCTGGTTACTCTTTTGGTAGTGGCGCTGGTTTTCATCAGGTCGGCCAACCGGCAGCGCGACCGTTACATCGGCCAACTGCGCGATCAGGCGTTGATGCTCGATCTGGCGAACGACACTATTTTTATTCGCGATAGGGAAGACCGCATCACTTATTGGAATCAGGGCGCAGAGAGGCTGTATGGCTGGAGCAAAGAGGAAGCCCTGGGCCAGGTCACCCATAGCTTGTTCAAAACTCAGTTTCCGCAATCCCTGGATGACATCCAGGCGCAACTTCTCGCCCAGGGTCATTGGAGAGGCGAATTGAAGCACACGCGGCGCGACGGCTCTCTGGTAACGGTGGCCAGTAATTGGACGCTCCGACGCGACCAATCGGCCCGATTGGCTTCAGTCCTGGAGATAAATCATGACATTACGGCGCGCAAAGAAGCCGAGCAGCGATCGGAGAATCAGCAACGGGAAGTGGTGGAACGTAGCATTCAACTCGAAGCCGCCAACAAAGATCTGGAGGAATTTGCCTACGTTGCTTCGCACGATCTGAAAGCGCCGCTGCGCGTCATCGACAATGCCTCCCAATGGCTGGAAGAGGATCTGGCGGAGCATCTTACCGACGAAACTCGCGAACACTTGACCCTGCTGCGCGGCCGCGTGAAGCGTATGGAAAAGCTGCTGGACGATCTGTTGGCATATGCCCGCATCGGGCGGTCCAGCGACAGCCGTTATACCGAAGTTATACCTGGAGATCAGCTTATGGACGAGGTGTTGGCGCTGCTTTCACCCGAAAACTTCGCGCTGACCGTAAGCCCCGGCTTCAAAAGCATCCAGGTGTGCCGAATGCCCCTGCAGCAGATTCTGACGAATCTGATCGGCAATGCCATCAAGCATCACGACAAGAAGGAGGGGTCCATTGAGGTATCGGTGGAAGATTGCGGCGGGCACTATGACTTTGCGGTCACCGATGATGGGCCCGGCATTGCACCCCGCTTCCATGAACAGATTTTCCAGATGTTCCAAACCCTGCGGCCCAGGGATCAGGTGGAAGGCAGCGGCATCGGCTTGGCTCTGGTGCGCAAGCATATCAACGTTTTCGGCGGCACGCTGGAGCTTAAATCGGCCGAGGGTCAAGGAAGTACTTTCCGTTTCACTTGGCCGAAACAACAGCGACTGAAGAGAGAGGCCGCGTGACGATGAGGAAGATGATGATTGGCGAACGGGGCTGCGCACCATCGGTCCAATCCCGCCAGTCAACTCACACAGAAAGTTAGAGGAGGTCTTGACAAGCTTGACGCTCAACTCATCGAAGGAGGCTCCATCGTCCCGCGCGCGCGACTTCCTGATCGGCGGGGGCATTATGGGCGAGTTGATTCGCTCCAAGGATTGGGCCGCTACGCCGCTAGGTCCAATTGAAGATTGGCCCCAGAGCTTGCGCACAACCGTCAGCCTGTGCCTGGCTTCCAACTTTCCCATTAACCTGATCTGGGGGCCGGAGCACATTCAAATCTACAACGATGGGTACCGGCCCATTTGTGCCGGAAAGCATCCGCAGTCACTCGGTGAAGATTACACGAAAACCTGGGCGACGGCGTGGGAGATTCTCGACCAGGCGTTTCAGCGAGCGCTTGCCGGGCAAACATCGTTCTTGGAAAATCAGCGAATGTTTCTGGACCGCAACGGGTATCTGGAAGAAACGTTCTTCACCTTTTCGTTGAGCCCGATCCGCGACGAGTCCGGCGCAGTGGGTGGATTGTTCCACCCAGTGACTGAGACAACCCCGCAGATGCTGAGCCAGCGGAGGACCCGCGCTTTGCAGGATTTAGCCTCGCGGCCCAGCCGGTCAAAGACCGTTCAGCAATCCTGCGATCTGGCAGCGCAGGCGCTGACGAATTACCAGCTAGACCTACCCTTTGCGTTGATCTATCTGGTGGATGATGAGGGCGCCGAAGCACGCTTGAGCGGCAGCGCGAACCTGCCGCCCGGAACCCCCGCCAGTCCCGTGGCGATAGATCTTAGAGGAAGCGGCGATTCAGCCTGGCCGTTGGCTGAGGTGATTCGTACCGGAGCAGCTTCAACGGTCAGTGGCCTGGCGGAGAAATTCGGCCCACTGGCGTGCGGACCATATCCGGAATCGCCTGCAACGGCCCTGGTGCTGCCGATTATGATGTCCGGGATCGACCATCCAGCAGCGTTCTTGATAGTGGCCGTAAGCCCTCGCTTGCCTTTTACGGAGGAGTACCGCGGGTTCGTGGATCTGGCTGCAGCGACTCTAACGGCAGCGATGCTGAACGCCCGCGCGTATGAACAGGAACGCAAACGAGCTGAAAAACTCGCGGAGCTGGACACCGCCAAAACATTATTCTTTAGCAACGTCAGTCATGAATTCCGTACGCCGCTCACGCTGATGCTGGGACCGCTCGAAGAGATCCTCTCGCATCCCGGCGAAGAATTCACGGCCAGGCGCGATTCTATTGAATTGGTACATCGAAACAGCTTGCGCCTGCTGCGCCTGGTGAATACACTTTTGGATTTCTCGCGCATCGAAGCGGATCGCGTCCAGGCTGTCTATCAACCCACCAATCTCGCCACTCTTACCGAAGACCTTGCAAGCATCTTCCGGTCCGCAATCGAAAAGGCCGGCTTACTCCTGAAAGTGGACTGCCCGGATCTTCCGGAGGAGATTTATGTGGATCGGGGGATGTGGGAAAAGATTGTCCTCAACCTGCTGTCGAATGCCTTCAAGTTTACCTTCGAAGGAAGCGTCACCGTCGAATTAAAGGACGCCGGCCATGACGTGGAATTGTCGGTTTCCGACACAGGCACCGGGATTCCTTCCCACGAGCTCCCGAATCTATTCAAGCGCTTCCACAGGGTATCGGGAGCGCGTGGACGGACCTACGAAGGCAGCGGCATCGGTCTAGCCCTGCTGGAGAATCTTGTCAAACTCCACAGCGGAACCGTGCGCGTTCGAAGCGAGGTGGGACTCGGAACAACGTTTTACATCCACGTCCCAAAAGGATTCCAGCATCTTCCCGCCGAACAAGTGAATCACGCTCCTAAAGCCGAGGCGCCCGGCACAGCCGGTAGGATGTTTGCCGAAGAGGCGTTACGCTGGCTGCCTGAAACTGTCCCTAATGGAAGCGCCGCCGGTTACAACCAGCCTCCAAAGTCATCCAACGGCCGGTCGCCCAACGAACGGACCTGGCGCGTTCTACTGGCTGATGACAATGCCGACATGCGCCAGTACATCCAAAATATTCTCACGCCTGAATTCGAAGTCGAAGCAGTAGCCGATGGCGCCAAGGCTCTGCGCGCCATTGAGCACAATCCTCCCGATCTTGTGCTCACCGACGTTATGATGCCGGAACTAGACGGTTTTGGATTACTCAAGAAGTTGCGCAACGATCCACTAAGCCAGGGCGTTCCGATCATCATGCTCTCAGCACGGGCGGGCGAGGAGGCGCGCGTGGAGGGTCTGGAGGCCCGCGCCGATGACTACCTGGTTAAGCCTTTCAACGCTCGTGAATTGCTGGCCCGGGTACGCGTCAACCTGGAATTAGCGAATCTGCGTAAAGAGCTCGCGCGCCAGGAAGAGCAGCGCCGCGGTGCTGAGGAAATAGAGCGCCAGTGGCGGCTTTTCGACACGGCGCTTTCTCATTCGCCCGACTCTATGTACATCTACGATCTTGACCAGCGGTTTATCTACGCGAACCAAGCTCTCTTGGCGCACTGGCAGAAGTCATTAGACGAAATTCTCGGCAAGAGTCTGCGGGAACTGGGGTATCCCTCAGACCTTGCGGCTGCAACCGAAGCTCAGCTCAATCGGGTGATTCAAGATCGTGTCGCCGTCCGAAACAAGGCTTCCTGGAAGGATGCTTCGGGGCGGGAGCGCCAGTATGACTACGCACTGGTACCGGTATTGTCTGAGGCGGGCGATGTAGAGGCCGTAGCCGGGTCCAGCCGGGATATCACCGAGTTCATAGAAACCAACTGGGAATTGCGTGAAGCGAACGCGGACCTGGAACAGTTCGCGTTTTTGGCAAGCCACGATCTGAGAGCGCCGCTGCGCGTAATCTCGAACGCCTCCCAGTGGCTGGAGGAGGATTTGGCGGAGCATCTTACCGACGAAACTCGCGAACACCTGACCCTGATGCGCAGCCGCATCAGCCGTATGGATAAGCTGCTCGAAGATTTGCTGGCATATTCCCGCATCGGGCGGGCAACCGACGGCCGCTATACCGAAATCATAAGTGGGGATCTGCTGATGGACGATGTCCGCGCGCTGCTTTCTACCGAAGACTTCACGCTGAGAGTAAGCCCCGGTTTCAGAGACATCCAGGTGTGCCGAATGCCTCTGCAGCAGATCCTGATGAATCTCGTCGGCAATGCCGTCAAGCATCACGATAAGAAGAAGGGTTTCATTGACGTAACGGTGGAGGATGCAGGCGAAGCATATTGCTTCGCGGTTAAAGACGATGGTCCGGGCATCCCCCTGCGGTTCCATGATGAGATTTTCAAGATGTTCCAGACCCTGAAGCCCAAGGATCAGGTGGAGGGCAGCGGCATGGGGCTAGCCGTGGTGCGCAAGGCCCTCGAAGTCTTTGGCGGCAGGCTGCAGCTTGAATCCGCCGAGGGCCAGGGAAGCACCTTCCGCTTCACTTGGCCGAAACAACAACAACGAAGAGGAAAGGCCTTATGAATCCCACAGAAAAGACGAGCCATGAACTCCTCCACATTCTACTGGTTGAGGACGACGACGGCGATGCCAAAGCGATCGAGCGCGCTTTTAAGAAAATCCAGATCGTGGATCGAATCGTACGCGCGATAGACGGGATTGAGGCGCTGGAGCTGCTGAAGGGCAGCAACGGCAAGACCAAACTCAAAGATCCCGGAATCCTTCTGGTGGACCTGAACATGCCGAGAATGAACGGAATCCAGTTCGTACAAGCGGTGCGCGCGGACGAGGATTTACGGCGGTCCATCGTCTTCATTCTCACGACATCGAAGCGCGACGAAGATAAGATGGCGGCCTACGATTTGAATGTTGCCGGATATATCACTAAAGCGACGGCGGCGGTGGATTTCATGAATCTGGTCAATCTCATGGGTCTCTATGGCGAGGTGGTGGAGTTGCCTTAGTGCGGAGGAAGTGACGCATGCCGCAAACCACAATGAATATCCTCATCGCGGATGACGATGCCGGCGACCGCAAACAGATCCTGCGTGCGCTGAAGCAGGGGGGGCTGCCGTGCACATGCACTGAGACAGTTAGCATCGACGATGCGCTACAGGCATGTGAAGGTCGCGCCTTCGACTGCGCCCTGGTGGACTACCAGCTATCGGGCGAAGATGGCCTAACCGGCATTACCATCCTGCATCAACGGCTCCCTGACATGGCCATCATTATGGTGACCGGCCAAGGCGATGAAATGGTGGCCACCGAGGCCATGAAGCGTGGCGCCTCGGACTACATGCCTAAGAAGCACGTGGAAGCGCAATCCATCCGGCGCACCATCGAAAATGCCGTGGAGAAAGTGACTCTGCTGAAGACCATACAGACGCAGAACCGGATGTTGCGGGAGCGGGAGAAGTTTCAGATGGCAGTGGAGTCCGCGCCCAACGCCATGCTGATGATCAACCACAACGGTGTCATCACGCTTGTGAATGCCCAGACCGAAGCGCTGTTCGGCTATACCCGCGATGAGCTGATGGGGGAGCCGGTGGAGTTGCTATTGCCGGAACGGTTCCGGGAGCATAGTCCAGGGAACCGAGCCAAATTTTTCGTCAGCCCAACGGCGCCAGGCTCGATCGTCCAGTCGACAGGCATGGGGAGCGATCTGTACGGCCGGCGAAGGGACCGGAGCGAATTCCCGATGGAGGTTAGACTCAATCCCATCCAGACTGAGGAAGGCCTGATGGTTCTCAGCGCCATAGTGGACATCACTGACCGCAAGCTGGCGGAAGAAGTACGTTCCCTTACGGAGGCGAAGTTCCGTGGACTAGTGGAGGCAGCTCCGGATGCCGTAGTGGTGGTGAATCGGAAGGGACAGATCGTCCTGGTAAACATGCAGGCGGAGAATCTGTTTGGATATGTGCGGGAAGAGCTGTTGGGCGAGACGATGGAACGGTTGGTTCCCGAACGTTTCCGGGGGAATCACCCAGGGTACCGGGCGGAGTTCTTCGCCGATCCACGGGTGCGTGCCATGGGCGCAGGGATCGAACTATCCGCGCTCCGTAAAGATGGAAGTGAGTTCCCGGTTGAGATCAGCCTTAGCCCACTGGAGACTGGAGAGGGAGCGCTGGTTTCCAGCACCATTCGCGACATTACGGAGCGGAGACGCTCCGAAGAAGTTCGCGAGCAGTTGGCCACTATAGTGGATTGCTCGGATGACGCCATCATCGGTAAGACGCTGGAAGGAGTTGTCGTCAACTGGAACAAGGGCGCGGAACGCCTTTACGGATATTCCGCGTCGGAGATCATCGGCAAACCGATCTCCGTTCTGTTGCTGCCTGACCACGTTGACGAACTGAAGCAAATCATGGAGCGGGTGATTCGGGGAGAGAGTGTCAACTACGGAGAAGCGCAACGGCGTAGAAAAGACGGGAAACGCGTTGAAGTGGCAATTACCGTATCGCCCCTCAGGAACTCACGTGGCCAGGTGACGGGAGCCTCCACCATTGCTCGCGACATTGGCGACCGGAAGCGCGCCGAACAGAAATTCCGCGGGCTGCTGGAAGCTGCGCCGGATGCCGTGGTGGTGGTGAATAGCGAAGGCAAGATCGTCCTGGTGAATACGCAGGTATTGAAATGTTGGTACCGCAATTCTTTCGGGCCCCACATCCCGGCCACCGCGCGGATTTCTTCGCTGATCCTCGCGTGCGGTCCATGGGCGGAGGTGTGGAATTATACGCGTTGCGCAAGGATGGAACCGAGTTCCCGGTTGAGATCAGCCTCAGTCCGCTCGATACCGACGAAGGAGTGTTGGTTTCCAGCGCGATTCGGGACATCACCGTGCGCCGCGCGGTTGAGGACGAGCTGCGTAACAGCCGCGCCGTATTGCAGGGACTCTTCCAGTCGCTGCCCGGCCTGTTCCTCATCTTCACCGCTGATCTGATCGTAGTCTCGGTAAGCGACGCGCTGCTTGAGGCTACGATGACCAAGCGCAAGGAAGTTCTTGGCCGCAGCCTGTTCGAGATATTCCCCGACCAACCTGGCTCCGCGGCCATTTCAAACTGGCGCGCGTCTCTTGACCGGGTACGACAGACCGGCGCGCCGGACACCATGGCCATCCAAAAGTACGACATCCGCCGGGCCGACGGCGTGGTCGAGGAGCGTTATTGGAGCCCTATGAATTCCCCTGTGCTCGGGATGGACCGCCGGATTAAGTATTTCATCCATCGCGTGGTGGACGTGACCGAGTTCGTGCGCCAAAAATCGAATTCAGGGACCAGTTTTGTCGGGCCGCTCACCCGTATGGAGCAGATGGAGGCCGAGATTTTCCACAACTCAGTGCAGTTGGAGGAAGCCAACCGGCAGCTTCACAACGCTAACGTGCAATTGACGCAAACCAAGGTGGAGGCGGAAGCGGCAAACCGCGCCAAGAGCACGTTTCTCTCCACCATGTCGCATGAAATCCGTACCCCTCTGAACGCGATTCTCGGGTACGCGCAGTTGATGCTGCGGGATCCGCTCCTCGGAACAGACGCGAAAGCGAATCTCAACATCATAGGACGTAGTGGCGAGCATTTGCTGACTCTTATCAACGATGTCCTGGACATGTCGAAGATCGAGGCTGGCCGCACCGAACTGAAACCCCTTACCTTCAGCCTCTATCGGATGCTGGACGATCTGGCGGCAATGTTCCGCCTGCGGGCCGAGGCGAAGGGACTACGATTCGAAATGTTAGTGGATGGCGAGCCAGCGCCCTACGTAAACGCCGATGAAGGGAAGATTCGGCAGGTACTGATCAATCTGCTTGGAAACGCAATCAAGTTTACCAACCGTGGAGATGTCAAGGTGCATGTCACGTTGGGACAAAGGAGCGTCGATCGGCTGTGGCTATCCGTTCTGATTGAGGACACTGGTTCGGGGATGACAGGGGCGGAACAAGAGAAGCTGTTCGAACCGTTTCGCCAGTCTAAGGGACGTCTTAACACACAGGAGGGAACCGGCTTGGGCCTGGCCATTAGCCGGCAATTTGCGCGGCTGATGGGTGGCGATATCACGGTAACCAGCGAACCCGGGCAAGGCTCCACGTTCCGGTTCGAGATTCCAATCGAAAGGGCCGACTCCGGAGTGGCTTTGCGGCGAACTGAGGCTCGCCACGTGATTGGCATACGCGCTGGAACGAACGTTCCGCGAATCCTGGTGGCGGACGATCAATTTGAGAACCGGGACTGGCTCATGAAGCTGCTGACTTCGGTTGGGTTCTCAGTGCGCGGCGCCGAGAACGGCGAGTTAGCCATTCGAAACTGGGAGGGCTGGAACCCGGATTTGATTTTGATGGATGTACATATGCCGATCATGGACGGGCTGGAGGCGACTCGAAGAATCAAGGAGAACCCTCGCGGGAAGCAAACGCTGATCGTCGTGCTGACAGCCAGCGCGATGGATGATGACCGTCGCGCGGTTGCTCACAGCGGGGCCGACGATTTCCTGGCGAAACCGCTCCGTGATGACGATCTGTTTGAGAAGATGCGCGCCCTGCTGGACATTACTTACGACTATGACGAATTGAGCGAAACCGTGGGCCAACCTGGGAATGGGAAGGCGCCGCTCACCTCGGACAAGCTGGCGCGTCTGCCCCTGGAGCTAATCGACGAACTTCGCGATGCGACCGCGAACGGCAACAAAAGACTTCTGGATCAGCTGCAGGAGCTTGCCGATAAGTACGAATATGACGCACTGGCGCGCGTGCTGGAGGGGGCGCGAAACCGCTGAAGGTCCTTGGCATTTTGTCCGGCTCGTATAAAAAAGGGATCGACCCGCCAATTGTCCTGATCGGACGCCGGCCTAATATGGCCTTAGGCTAACCGGGAATACTCCGCCGAGTGGCCGAAAACGCTGAGCCAATCTAGGCGGGGTGGCGTTTCTTCGCCGCAAGTTCATGCCCTCATAGCGGGGCGCATCCCGGAGAACATCTTTCACGAGGCGTGCGACTGTAGATAAAATTGAGGCACGAAAAGCCTAGAGTTCAACAAAGCTCAAGAGCTTTCAACGAACTGCCCGCATCTCATTGAAACAGAAGCTGCTGAAAATAGGGCATTTCCGCGTGAGGCCGGAATCCGCCTTGGGCGCAGGGGGTCGGGCGTTCAAATCGCCCCGCCCCGACCAATCTAAACAACTCATTTATTTGCAATGTCGGGCTTCCGCCCGGATAGCGCACCTGTAGCGGTTTGTGGCGTTTTGCGGTTCTTGGAGGCGTCGAGCAGCTACAGTTTTGACTACATTGGGGTGGGACTCCTCCGCCGAGGAAACTGCATTAGCTATGGCAGCAACGGATCACCGGACCCACAACAAACCGATCCACGGCTCATTCCGGGAGGCGCAAACCTACCTGAGTGAAAACTCCAGGAACGGGGATATTGGGTGTCTTCCGCGTGCGGCGGCGATCAGACTCGATCAATACATGGACCAGTGCTCGCGACAGCCGCGAAGCCTTGCATTCGGGGTCAACTACTCGTGGGTCCCGGCTTCCGGGATGAAGTAGGCAGGATGCCGGCACACATCAGCGAAGAGATCGCCGAATGTCGTCGTAGCGGTGCGGCGTTGTCCGAACACGCTTCTGATCACCATGGACTCGAGTTTGGTGTCCAGGTCAGCCTCGGGAGGAGCGGCGAACAAGCGCTTAATAGGTTCGGGATCAGTCCCGGGCTCAAGACGCACCCCGAGCAGGCCAAGGCGCGACAGGTTCTCAAACGCGACGTCCACTTCGAATTCGTGCTGATTGTGGGCCTCTTCGCGGGAGCCAGCCAGCTCGACATACCCGTTCGCGTGCAAATACGCATACACCAACTCATATCCGTCGGGAAATTCAGGGAACGCGATGCGCGCTTTGCCTTTCTCTGAGAGCGCCGTGTACTCAGCGCGACGTTTGTCGAGATCATCATACAACGCGTTATAGAAGACGACTTCCTCAAGCGACATCTGTTTGAGCGTCGCGATGAAGGCAGGGTATGGCTGGGACTTAGCACCAGGAATCGCCGCGGCACACAAAATGTTCGTCCACATCGAGTGCAAGGACTCGGTATCCTCGACAGAGGCAGCGTCAAGAACGGGTAAGAGGATGTTGAGCGGCACGCGTCGCGGCTGCACTCGTTGTTCGACGCAAAACCGGGAGAACTTCTCGGCGAGACGATACGCGCGTCGGACCCGATAAACGTGGACAGAGTCTCGCAGGGTAAGCCCAATCTCCTCGGCCGCTGGGCCGGCGACCTTCTGTAGAAGGTCAATCACCGGATCGGCGATTTTCTCGACGACCTTCGCAACGCCGAAAACATCGTTCATTCCCCAAGATTACTCTGTTTCTCGACCATCGGATAGCAGTTCGGCACAATCGAAATATTTCTAAAAGAACGCCTCCTAATGAGCACGCATGACGAAGGGCATTCTGGCCGACTATTCGAACGCCAGTTTTGAACGGGTAGACGTCACCTTCAAAGGTCTATTGAAGACAGCGCCTGATGTCGCCGTCGCCTTCACACAGAGGTAATGGCTTGGAACCAAAGGAAGCCCGCTCCGGTGCCTGGCAAGCAGGTGTTCAGTCCACAAACGGTGCCTGCTCCGTTCCAGGGTCGATCAATCGTCGCGAACGAGAGATCCATTTTCTACCCGTTCATCGAGATCAACGTTCTCGGTGCTCACTAGCCTCCCTTTTCGGAAGCCGCCCCCAATTCATTCTCGAGTTCCTCAATCGTGGGGAGGCTCCCTTGCAATTTTTCAGGAAGGCTTTCGGCCAACCGGTATTCGGATATGCCGATGGGCTTGTTGATGTCCCGAAGCGCGTATTCTGCCACGAACCTTTCTCTGGTCTTGCAGAGAATGATGCCAATACTTGGCTGATCATCCGGATGGCGCAAGAGATCGTTGACAGCCGAGAGATAGAAGTTCATCTTGCCAGCGAACTCGGGCTCGAAAGCTCTCATTTTCAGATCCACGACCACAAAGGCTCGCAACTTGAGGTGATAGAAAAGCAGATCGATAAAGAATTCCTCGTTACCGACCGTAAGCCTATACTGGCTTCCGACAAACGCGAATCCGACGCCTAGCTCAAGCAAGAATTGGCGGAGGTGGTCGAGCAAACCGCGTTCGAGATCGCGTTCGTGAGCTTCTTTGCCGAGCGTCAAGAAATCGAAATTGTACGGATCTTTAGTGACCTCTTGTGCGAGGTCGGACTGAGGCGACGGCAGCGCGCGATCGAAGTTCGTTATAGCCTTCCCTTGCCGGCGATGGAGTCCGCTCTCGATTTGATGGACCAAAACAGTGCGACTCCAACCATGCTGAATGGCCGCGCGAGCATACCAGTCGCGATCGCCAGGTTCAGACAGCTTGTCGAGAAGAACACAGTTGTGGAACCACGGCAATTGTGCAGCAACCTGCTGCACAAATTCCTCCTCCGCCCAGACTTCGGCGAACCGCCTCATGTATTTCAGATTGCGAGGCGAGAATCCCCTCATTTCGGGGAAGGCTCGCTTCAGGTCTGTCGCCAAGCGATCAATTACCTTTGCGCCCCACCGTTCCCGGTCTTGCCGTTCCAGAATATCGCGACCAATCTGCCAGTAAAGCAGGACCAGCTCACGATTCACCGATAGGGATGCACGGATCTGCGCAGCCTGAATCCGGCTCTTCAGGTCGGCGAGAAACTGTGCGTAACTGTCAGGAGCGAGTGCTTCCATCGCGGTCTCGATCTTCCATTCTCGCCCAGCTTATCGACGCAGCGTGTCGTGCATGCGGAGGCATCGGCGAGAACAAATATTCGCGCAACCCGTGTACGAGTTGTGTACGAGTAGTGGTTTTTCTGGACCAATGAGGCATTCTGGACCTTTGTTAAATCTGTAAGTTGCAGATTCCGCGTGGCTTACTCTAATCGTGGTTCGAATCCATGCCGGGGAGCCAGCCATTTAGGTACGAAAAATCGGGGTCAGAGGCTAATCGATTCAAGGTACGTACTAAGGACTCGCGGCATCAGTGTGATTGCATAGTCCGGCCGGACCATCGTGAACAACCAATAAGCGGAGTGAGGGGAACTGCGTGGCCTTACACGAAACGAAGAAATCGCAGAATGCATTTATCGATCTTCTGGCCGGTATGGGGCAAGTGGCTTGGCAATATATATACGGGCAGGCCATTGCAACGTTTAACGGAGGATATGTCCGGAGGTCAGAACAGAGCATACTAAAGTGGCGCGTTTGGAGCGCAGACGCAAAAATCGTTGGGTTCCTGATATTTCCGTGTTTTCATCGGAAAACCGGCTTGACCAGCGAGTAGGTGCAGGTTCCTCCGGCACGCAGCACTTCCCAGCCGTTTCGATCCTCGATAACATGCACACCAGGAATCGCAGTGGCTGACCGGGCTGCGGTCGTGACCATCCATCACTCCGGTTGAGAAAAACGTCAAGGCAATTCTTTCGGGCTATTGGCCTTATGCCAGATTGCAGCGACGTCAGCTCAAGTCAAGTGGCGTGTCAGGTTCCTTTTTTATGAACCCGACAATATCGAACCGTCGTTGTCAGTGGCACTCTCGCGGGCGATGTAGCGCCCATGGGCTCGCCAGTGCCCTTGACTGGCATTCTTGGAATACAGAACACGCACCTCGCATCGCTGCGAGTCGGCTCAACCCAACACAAGCACTGGGCAGGTCATCGTCAGAGGATCGCGTGCTCTGTCGCGGCACGATGTCGCCGTTGGGCGCGCGACCATGAATCCAGATTGGGCACCCGCATTCCATCCAAAAACGCCGCTTCGCGCGCGGCACGCGACTCTTGTGGACGGCGCACCCTTATGGTCAAAATACTCGAAGCCCTTGAGAGTGTTGAACCTGCGATGATGGACAGTCTGCATGAAGACCAACGAGTGGGCGCGACTGCTGGCGTACGTGACTGGGCTAGTAAACCAACAGCTGCTGCTGCGGAACGAGTACCTAGCAGCGGAGAACCGCATTCTGCGAGCGCAGCTGCCCAAGCGATTGCGGCTTACAGATCCGCAGAGATGTACGCTGGCAGAAATCGGGAGACGGCTCGGCCGCAAGGCGCTGGAGCAAGTCGCGTGCGTGGTGAAGCCGGACACGATTCTGGGGTGGTACCGACGACTTATCGCGCAGAAGTTTGATGGGTCCAGATACCGCGCGTATGCCGGGAGGCCTCGGATCGGACGCGAGCTCAGCGAACTGGTGGTCCGGATGGCGAGAGAGAATCCGGGTTGGGGTTACGACCGGATCGTGGGAGCCCTATCCAACCTCGGACAGAAACTCTCGGATCAGACGGTGGGCAACATTCTTCGCCGTCACGGGATACCGCCGGCCCGGAAACGGAGCGGGAACACAACCTGGAAGGACTTCATCGCAGCGCATATGGCGGTGTTGGCCGGCGCCGACTTTTTCACCGTCGAAGTGCTGACGTGGCGAGGTCTGATCACCTACTACGTGCTGTTCTTCCTGCATCTGGAGACCCGGCGAGTAAGCCTGGCCGGTATCACCCGGCATCCCACCGAAGAGTGGATGACGCAAATGGGTCGAAACGCGATTGACGAGACGTCCGGGTATCTGCGCCAACATCGATACGTGATTCACGACCGCGATACGAAGTTCTGCGAGAAGTTCCGGGACACGCTGGCAGCAGGAGGCGTGAAGTGCCTGCGACTTCCGCCGCGTAGTCCGAACCTGAATGCTTTTGCGGAACGCTGGGTGCGATCGGTTAAAGAAGAATGTCTGTCCAAGCTGATCCTGCTCGGTGAAGGTTCATTGAGTAGAGCGCTAACCCAATTCCAGAAGCATTATCTCTTTGAGCGGAATCACCAGGGGAAAGGGAACATTCTGTTATTTCCTAGGGCTGACCAGCTGCCGGCGTCGTATGGACCATCGATCGGACGCCACCAGAGACTCGGCGGTCTTCTCAAGTATTACTACCGGTGGGCCGCATGAGTTTTTTGGCCATACGCCACTAGCGATCTCGGCCCAGCCTTGATCGACGGCAAGTTCGCTCATGTCGGCAAGATCAAGGGACCGATCCTGCGCGGACTCTCCGCCCGCGCCCCGTACTTCCATAACGGCTCCGCTCAGACCCTGCTGGATGTCATGCATTTTTACGAGAACCGCTTCGGACTTGTCCTGAGCCCACAGGACGAGCTAGACCTCTTCAACTTCCTGAGCGTGCTCTGAGCGGATCATCCCAAGCAGGTCGGGCCGGCCACAACATTTGTTACGAAGTAACTCTAGCTGCAATCCACCGATCCACATCCCTCTGTCGATAGCGAACTAGCCGTCCAACCTTTACAAAAGGCGGCCCAGAACGGAACACTCGCCATTTGCGGAGCAGGGCAAGACTCACGCTCAGCTGCTGTCCCACCGATTCCAGCCGGTGATCAACGCGTCTTGATCCACCTCGACGAAGGGATCGGGAAAAACATTCCAGCGGCAACTCTGGACTCGCCGGTATCTGTCTGACATCGGCAGTTGATGGAAACGCATCTCTGTCAGTCTGTTCTTCGACGCGGAAACCGCAACTCTGCGTGTCGGTGGCTTCGATGGGTTCGTTGTGGAACCTCGCCCGAGTAAAACCGAAGCGCTATGTCCTTGAACCCACGGTACTATCCTGACTCGCGTTCAGCAGGTCTACCAGCAGGCTATTGTCGGCAAACAGCGGGCGGATTTTTGTCTCGAAGAAATCGGCGTCAACCGCACCTGGCGCCGGCTGAGCAACCAAAGCTGCAGGGGCGGCAGCCAATAGGACAAGGCTGCCGGCCAGCGAGCGCATAACTGATTTTATACAGCATATGTACGGCTGTCCATTACACCTGCCATGACTCGCTTCCCGCCCGCATGTTAGCGCAGAGTTCCGCCGCCAGTACCCGTCGTCCATCGCCACGACCGCCGGCGGACTGATGGGGTCCACGCTGCGCAGAAGGCGCCGCATCCAGGGTTTGCTTGCAGGACGGCGCGCTTGTGGCTCCCCAAAAACCATGGTTTCCAACTACCTCTCCTCCTATAACCCGAAGCGCAACAACCAAAGAATTGGGAATTATACCTACTTCTCAGCGGGGAAGACAAAAGTTTGGGTACTACAGCCGACTTAGCCCCCGGCACCAAAGCCTGAGCGAAGCCGCCGCGTAGCATCTCGATCTTCGCCGGGTAAAACAGCTTATAGGAGAGTTTGGCTGGTTTTTTTCCAAGTTTCACAGAAAAGGGCTATGAAATGCTACATCTAACGAAAGTCCCATGAAACGTGGGCTTGTTTTCATAGCTTTCCTGCCCTGGCAGTTAGCTGGGCAGGTCCTGTAATTGTCTTCTCCATTACAGCCCCATTCTTCTCGGGGTCAGACGGTCCTTGGGTGGATTCGGCAGCGATTACGATCCTTCCGGCATAAAGCCGCTCAATTCGGGCGTAACGGTGACTGGATCCGCAATAGGCGGGCTGGATGGGTTTGCTCCCGTGACACGCAGCTCGTGAAAGTTTCCGTGTCACGTAGGCTACTGCCAGGAGCGTCGTTAGCAGAAGGATCACCGAGGTCGGCTCGGGTACTAGGGTGGCAATGAGTTCAACTGATAATACAGATTCTCCATTGGCATCTAGTGGAGGTCAGCTTGCAGTTAAAAGGGAGAAAACATGAAACAGTTTTTTGTAGATGAGGACGGTCAGGATTTAATCGAGTACACTTTGCTGCTCGCGTTCGTGGCTCTGGCGTCGGCGGCGCTGTTCATCAACGCTGGGGGTTCGATCGGCTCGATCTGGAACATCACCAACTCGCGGCTCAACAACGCGGCGGTGGCGGCGAATGGGGGGGGGACGTAATCGCGCTTTGTTAAATGCTGTGTTCGTGATGAAGTGCAGCAACTCAAGGGAGAACCGAATGAAATCATCTCGTTGGGTGTCTGTGGCAGTTGTTCTCGTTGTCTTGGTGATTCTGTTTAGGAACCTGCGGTATCTCTACGCGCACACGTAGGCATGGGCTGGTTCTGGGGTTTGTCTGTTGTAGCAGCTGGTGGTGCCGTTCTCATCTGTGCTTTGCTCGCTGGAAAGAGCCAGACTAAAACGGTGAGAGCGTCCCTTTTTATCGGGACAATTGCGCTGGTGGTTTCTGGGTTCCTGGTGACGGTGTACTGGCGATGAGGTTTCTCAGGGACGATAAAGCACAAGATCTGATCGAGTACCAGGCTGTTGCTCGCGTTCGTGGTGTTGGCGAGCGCGGCGCTGTTCATCGGGGCTGATGGTTCGATCGGCACAATATGGAACCTGGCGAACTCGGTGCTTGTGAACGGAAGGAACGCGGCGAGCGGGGCGACGCCGTAAACGGTTTAGAGCTTTAGCGGACCTGTGCTAGTTCTTTTTCGGATCTTAGAACCCTAATCGATCGCGCCGGCGATGTTTCGGATCAGCACACGGGTTCTAAAACACCGAACAACCAACCGAGACGACGGGGCTGTTGGATAAACTCCTCCTCCTCGGGTTCTGGGACGTATCGGCGCCGACGGAGCCAACTGAGAGAATCCGGATGGGGTGGGGGTGTGGTTTTCCGAGGACTACGGAAACAATGGATTGCCGGGCTTTACCTGCTCGCTCGGACTCCTCGCGCTGCTGTCCAGCCACGACAGCACCTTGCCTACCGTGATGGTGTGTTCTTCCTCCGGCGCTTTCACACGGATGGTCAATCGTGTCCCCGGTCCAAAGTGGCGTCCGTAAAACGGCCTAGCCGGAATGTTAGGGGAGAGTGCTAGCCACCATCCGGACGGAATCCCAATCTGACGCTATATCCGTCTCTTGGGAGCTTCAGGCCGACGGCGCGTGTACGGGACGCCCACGAACCCGCGAAGTGGTGCATGCGCCTGTTTAGCCGGTAAGTATTGTCTACCAAACGCCAGGAATAAGACGCTTTGTCCGTGCCGAGTACGCCACGTATTCTTCGCCAAACTCCTCAACCATCATCCTCTCCTCCACGCGGACGCGAAGCGCGCAGAGGATCGCGAACGCGATCAAGTTCGACGGACCTGCCACCCAATTCGG
>JBEKJJ010000038.1:0-42467 GCA_050011295.1 Bryobacteraceae bacterium | reverse complement strand
TAGGTTACCGCTCCAGCTCTGACAGTGCAGGCGTCGAAGTGCCTGCGAAATCCCTTGAGATGTTTATCGATCTGCAGGTGCCATTCGGGCTTTCAATTATCATCGCCTAGAGCGCCGAGTGCGCCATGAAGGCAACATGTTGCCGAGGTTGAGTAAGAAAGCCCTTCCACCTTCGTCGACTTCTCGGATTCTTGAATCCTTGAGTTCATAGCGGTTCTTCCCTACGGAAGAACCACGATCCGCGCCCGCCAAAACGCGAACTTTTGCGCGCTCGGATCCAGCACGCTCACCTGACACGTGTACCTGCCAGCTTGCAGCTTCCCTAACGGGACACTAAAACGCAATGGGACCGCTTTGGTCTTCGCGTTCAAACCATCGGACACCTGGAGAGGATCAGTTTCAAAGGCCTTCACTTTTCCACGGTAGAAGCTGACATTCGCCATCAGCGGCTCGGTGGCATCGGCGGATGGTTCGTAGGCTTCCAGATACACATAGAGGTTCTGATCTTTGCGGAACACGCGCGTGACGCTCGGGATCAACTTCATCCCGTCCTGGATCAGCGGATGGGCTGCCAGAAGTTTCTTGTCTTTTTCGGCGCTGGCTACGGCCGCGTCCAGTTTTTCACGCTGGTTGCTCAGCACCACGGAACTGATCGGAAGATATTTCTGCTCCAATGTCAGGTCGGGCACCACGAACTTAGCTTCATACGTGCCCATTTTTCCGGTTTCATTTTCTCGCGCCAGAAACTTGGCCGTGTAGGCGCCCGGAGGCAAAGTGAAGCCGGTATCGTATTCGAGCGTAGTCTTCGCCAGTTGCTGGGCGCTCTCGCCTTTCAGCTTTACCTCAATGTTGTCGCGGACATTTCCCACAGTGGCGCCCTTCGCGTCCTTGATCTCGCCGATGAAATCGAAGCGCGTGCTCTCGGCACCGCCATGGCGCGCGAGTTCAATTTCAGAACCCGGGATCTTCACTACCATCGGTACAAAATAGCGATCGCGCCCTAACCGGAAATAATCCATCTCCATCGCGATGTTCATGTCGGTGAGCGGGTCGCCCAGGGCCAGGGCTTGGGCCAACTGCTGCTCCCGGTCGGTTTCGTTGAATTTCTTGAACGTCTTTCCGCCGTAATATCCCTGCCGGTAATCCAGCTTCGATATCGTGCGAGCCACGACACCATTATTTACCGTAATCTTGATACGGCGGAATCGGCCATCCAGCGCGTCGTTGGTGGCGTAATAGCCGATGATGTAATAGCTGGTCATGTCTTTCTGCGCTTGCACGATGCCCATCGAAAGATCGTTGTTGTCGAGCAGCGCCTTGCCGCCGGTATCCGCGGCCAGCGTGTAGAGCGTCTCCTGCTGATTTTGGAAATTGCTGGTCACAGCGCGCGCAGAGCTTCCGGAGTACATACCCTGGCCGCCGGGCGATCCCTTGGTTGCATCGCCGAGCGGAGCCTGCGCCACCAGACCGCGCGCGTCAATCGGATAAAAGGAAACGTTGGCGCGGATGGCGGCGTTAATGGTCGATCGCAGCTGCGCCTGGTTGTCCAGGCCGTTGCGCTGGATGCCGCTCGCGAAATAGACCAGCGATTTCTTTTCGTTCAACGACGCCAGCATTTTGACAGCGGTTTCGAGCGCCGACAACTGCCGGTCCGTATTGAAGATGTTGAACTCGGTATCGTCCTGCTGAAATGCAAGTCCAGTGTCGGATGTGCTGTCGTCCTGGTTGTCGATCTCGAATCCCTGCCCTTCGCCGATCACCAGGCTCTTTATGTCCTTCTCCAGTTGATCGCGATCGTCTGTGAAATCTTCCATTACCTTTACGTCGCTCGAGAAAGTCATAATGGCCACCATGTCCGCCGGCGTGATTTGCGTGTGCAGGAACTTGAGCGCAGCGGTTTGGGCGCGCTTTTGGTCCTGGATAGGCATGGAGGTCATATCGAAGAACATCACCATCAGGCGGCGGTTGCGATATTTGAGATTTCCGGGAGTCTCGGGCGCGATCTCAATGGAAGTGACGGACCTGACGGCTGATTTTTCCGCAGGCTTGGTGGCAGCTACATCCCGCGCTGGCGGAGTGGAAGGCGTTGGTGCATTCGAAGGCCCTTCCTCCAACGTTTGAAATTCAAAAACGCTGATCTTCTGCGGCTTACCATCTTCGGTGATGGTGAAATCGGATGGCTTTAGACCCAGTACTGGTTTGCCATCCTTACCCTTAATCAGGACATCCTCGACGACTAATTGTGTCGTCGTGGAGATCACCAGGTCTTTTTTTTCTGCCGATGGCGGCTGTTGCGCGGAAACCGTCAGCAATCCGCACAACAAAAGAGCAATCGCAGAACGTAGCATGGATTAGAACCTGATCCTCAGCGTGAGCTGCATGGTGCGCATGGCGTTGGCGCTGACCGGCAATCCGAACTGCGCGTTTCCTAAAGTGGTGTTCCAGGACGTATATGTCACGTGATTCAAAACGTTGGTGGCATCGTAGCGTATGTCAATGCTGCGCCGCTCACCGATTCGGAAAACCCGCCCCGCGGATGCATTCAAATTCAACTGAATCGGGCCGGTGATAATATCGCGGCCGGCGTTGCCCCATTGGCCGGGAAGGGGATTGGCGAAAGCGTCGATGTTGAAGCCGTAACCGGGAAGCGTGGGGTCGAGCGAGCCACCGATGTAGTCCGCGCGCACCGTGCCAGTCACGCCAGTTCCAGTGGCAATACGCTGCAGGATAATCGGCGTCTCTGGCAATCCACTCCCCGCCGTTAGTGTTGTCGCAAAGGTCCAATCTTTGGCGAGCGCTCCTTTCCAGCCACTCAGCAGAGTTCCACCGCTGGTGCCTTGCCCCGTGCTGTATTGAACGCTCAAAGTAAATGTGTGAGTACGGTTGAAGCTCGAGAGCGAGCGCTCGGCGGAAAGATCCAACCAGTTCTGAGCATAGGCGGTGCCGGGGCTGGAGCGCCCGCCAATGCCCTGCGCATCGTCGATGGCTTTCGAGAAAACGTACAGGCCGTTCCAGGAAAATCCGCTGCGGAATCGGCGCTGCAGTTGGACGCTGGCTGCGTTGTAGTTGGAGTTTCCGTTCGAAGTGATGTACACGTACCCGGAAGGATATGGGCTGGGCGCCGATCCCGATGGAAAAGTGTTAGGCAGAAATTCCTGCAACTGGTGCGTGCCCTCATCGCCTTGATAGGTGAGCGTGAGGACGATCGAAGACGCCAGGTTCTGCTGAACCGAGGCCTGCCAGTAATTCAGATACCCGATGTGGAAATTCGGATCGATCGCGTAGGTCTGCGGCGTTTCGGTGATGGCGGGCGCGAGGAATGCATTGGCCAGCGTAAAAGGATTCGATAGCGGATTCGCCTGGGTCACGCTATAGGAGAGCGGCGATTGCTGCGCCATCTGATTGGCGAGCGGTTGATAGACGGATGTGTTGTAGTAAATCCCATATCCGGCGCGAACTACCGTGGATCGTTGCGGGAACGGCCGCCATGCGATCCCAATCCGCGGTTGGAATTCGTGGTAATTCGGGCGAACCAACGAGTCGGGATAGCCCACCTGGCTGGCCAGCGTGCAGCCGGCGTGCTCGGTGGCGCAAACCGGCGATTCCGTAGTGAAATTCTGGCCGATATTCAAATTCACCAAGCGGTTGTACAGCTCGGTCACGGGCGCCTGAAAATCCCAACGCACGCCGATATTGAGACTCAGGCTGCTGTTGATGCGCCAATCGTCGTTCACGAATGAATCCACCCAGGAGGCGCGGTAATATTTGTCGGCGTTTCCATAGGCTATGGAGCTGGTAGCGGGCAAGCCTTCCAGGAAATCGGCGAAATCGTTGCCGGTGAATGCGCCGTTGAATAGAAAACTGCCGCGCGGATTCTGCTGCGACAACTGGTTGAAATCGAGCCGTCGGATATCGCCACCGAAGGTGAAATTGTGGTTTCCATGCACCCAGATCAGGTTCTCGCCCACCTGGTTTGTGTTGTTGTGATTCAGCGAAAAATTTCCGTCAGAAAGGCCGGTAATCCCGCTCGAAAACGAGATGCTGGGAGGCCCCCAGAAAAGAGGCGACTGATCGTTGCCCTGAATTCCCGCCTTTGCTGAGACGTTCTCCGTGTTGGCGAAATAGGGCGTGGTTTGCCCCGCGGAACGGCTGAAGCTATAGCGCAGGTTGCTGATCACATAGGGGCTGAAGTGATGCGTCCACTGCACGTTGCTGTTGATGCCGGTCATGGTGGTCGGATCCACGAAACCAAACAAGTTCGGATTGGTGCTGTCGCTGTCCTGCCAGGCAAAGCCGCCGCTTATTTGGTTCTTGGTATTGATGGTGTGGCTGACGCGAGCATTTACGTTGCTCTGGTTCCCAATGCCCGTCAGTTCGGTCTGGTAATTGTAGCGTGAGCTGCCGGGGAAGTTTGGCACCGGATAGAAGTTCAACAGCGCTAGCGCCTGGGGGCTGAGTGGTCCGCTGAATCCGGGAACGTCGCCCGAGCGCTCGGCTGCAGTAGGCACCAGACCCGTGGCGATGCTGGCATTGCGGTTGCGTGTCAATTGGAAATTGACGAAGAAGAATGTGTTTTCGCCGCTGAGCAGTTTCGGAATTTTCAGAGGGCCGCCGAAGGTGCCGTTGACGCGGAAGTGGTCGTAAGCGGCCTTGGGTGTTTCCTGACCGGTAAGCGAATACGGTTTGGCATCTAGCGCCGAGTTGTCCAGGATAAATGCGAGGTTGCCGTTGAACTGTCTGCGGCGCCGGCGGGCGTTTCCAAACGAAGTGCGTCCGTTCGCGCCAGCAGCGCGAGGCCCTCCGCGTCCACCAGGACCACCCGGAAAACCACGGCCGCCGCCGAAACGTCCGCCAGGACCACCTGGCCCTCCGAATCCACCGGGACCACCCGGCCCTCCCGGTCCAACACCCGGAGGACCGCCCGGTCCACCAGGACCGCCGGGACCGAAGTCGCCGCCCGGACCACGGCTGAAGGGCGCCCAATCATTCTGTTGCGGCGCAGCTACTCCGTTGCTCAGGCTTCCAGTCACAACCAGGGCCTCAGCGGCATTCTGGTTCAAGTTACCGGATGTCAAATCGTTTTCGGAACCGGTTTCGCCCGCTAGCGCCGCGGAATCTCCGGATGCGTTCACGTCCAGGCGTTGAAAAGCCCGGCCGGGACCGCCTGGCTGTTGCGTACCGCGGGCGCGTCCCCCGGAATTTGGCTGGTTCGCGGCCGCTGTGCTTTGCGATGGAGCGGAGCCTTTGGCTGGCGCGGCCGGTGTGGCCGTAGCGTTTTGATCCTTCTTCGGAGCGGCTGCGGATTCCGGCTTGACACTCTGCAACGGCGACAGCTTCAAGTCCCATTCGGCGCTAGCCGACGACGGCGCGATAGTAACGGGATGGCTAATTTTGCCGAATCCTAACATTTCCACTGTGATCGTCCAATTCCCATCCTCCAACTCCGGGAAACTATAAGCTCCCTCCTCGTCCGTTGTTGTTGTGAGTTTCTTTTCGCCTTGGGTCGCGGTCACAACCGCGCCGGGGATGGGCAACCCACCGGATCGAACCGTGCCCTGATACTCAGCGGCCATCAACAGAGAGATGGTTAGCCACTGTAGCAAGACAAAACCGGGAAGAAATACACGACTCACTGCTTGTTTGGTGGCGGGATGGGACAAGAAGTTACCTGCAAAGGTGTAAAAGACCGTAAACCATTGCTACTTAGCCCGCAAAAGGACTGTGGTTATATTGTCGGGTCCGCCCGCGGCCTTGGCGGCCTCAATCAACTTGCGGCACTTCGATTCCAGGCTGCCGTTTCCGGCCAGCGCTTCCGCGATTACGTCTTCATCCACCACGCCGTGCAGACCGTCGCTACAAAGCAAAACCTCGGCTCCAGCTTGCGGCTTGAGCGCGTAGGAGTGCAGCCGAAGCTCCGGACTCACTCCGATGGCCATGGTCAGCACGTGGCGCATGGGATGCGAACGCAGGCTGGTCTCATCGATCCCGAGTTTCCGCCCCACTTCGTGGACCCAGGTTTGATCTTCGGTGATACCGATCAACTCACTGCCTTGGTACACGTAAGCGCGGCTATCGCCCACGCTCGCGATCAGAATTTCGGGTCCGTCTTCGAGCGCGGCTACCAGCGTAGTGCCCATACCTTCCAGATTCACGTCGTTCGATGCCGCGTTCATCACCTGATCGTTGGCTTCCTGGAAAGCCTGCGCTAGTACTTCCGCGCTGGCTCGTCCGGACTTGGCGATGAAGCCAGCCAGGGTGTCGACTGCGAGCTTAGAGGCGCGTTCTCCCGCCTGCGCGCCACCCATGCCGTCCGCGACGACAAAGAGCCCCATCTCGGGAGCGAGTAAGTAACAATCTTCGTTATTTGGGCGGACAGAACCCGGATCGGATAATCCGAACGCTTCGAGCATGAGCTTTATGGATTATACCGTTTCGCATTTTGTTCAGGTTGTGGGGCAGGATGAAATCCTCCGCGCCGGTTGCCAATCGGTGCAAACCCCGGGCGGGTCAACAACCCGCCGCAGGATGCCATCCTGCCCCATGGTCGGCTGCTATTGTTGAGATTGGAAGTAACAAATGAGCCAAGCTCCGCTCCGATTGCTGATCGTTCTGGTCTGTGCCGCATGCGCCCGGGCGGGGGAGCCGGTTGAGAACACGCTGACCGTAGGACGCAAAGCTCTGCTGAACGAAGGCGTCGCGACGGCGTGGAAGTTATCTCAAAAAGCTCTGGCCGATGCGCCTGACTCGGCCGCGGCGCATGAGTTTGCCGGCGAGGTCCTGTTCCGGCGCGGCGACTTCGCTCGC
Source organism: Bryobacteraceae bacterium (assembly GCA_050011295.1). Taxonomy (GTDB): domain Bacteria; phylum Acidobacteriota; class Terriglobia; order Bryobacterales; family Bryobacteraceae; genus Palsa-89. Next base: position 35,663 of record JBEKJJ010000038.1, on the reverse strand, counting down.
GCGGAAGCCGAATTCAAGCAGTCCACCAAACTGGATGCAAATTTCGCGCGAGCCTGGTGGGGCTTGGCACGCGTTGCCGCGTGCAGTTCCATGGATAAGACGGCCGATCAGTACTTCCGGCGCGCCCATGAGCTGAACCCCAGCGATCCGCAGATTTTCCTGGCTTGGGCCATGCGGCTAAAGGGCGCCGAGCATATCGATGCACTGGAAACCTACGCCTCCATGACGGACCCCAACCGCGAGCAGCAGGAACTGGATGGCATCCGCCAGCACATCCGCCTGGATAAATCGCTGCGTGGGAAGAAAATTACAGCGCTAACCAGCCCCTATCAAAAGATGGAGATTCCGCTCCTGGCGCTGATCAGCTCGAGTCATATTCGCTCCTATGGAGTGGAAGTGGACGTGAACGGGAAAAAATTGAGATTGGTGCTGGACACGGGCGCCGGGGGCATTGTCATCCAGCGGAGCGCGGCCGAGAGGGCGGGAGTGGAGCGGCTCACGGATGTAACTCTGAACGGTTTCGGCGATAACTCAAAGCTGCGCAGCGGCTACACTGGACTGGCGGCCCACGTGGGAATTGGAGGCTTCGAGCTTCAGAATGCCTTGGTCAATGTTTCGAACCAGGAATTCGTCGACATCCAGGACGGTTTGATCGGAACCAACGTGTTCTCCGAGTTCGTGGTCACCATAGATTTTCGAGCGAAAATTCTGCGCCTCGAACCGCTCGCGGGTTATCATCCCGGCACTGAAGAGCCTCTGGATGCAACCGCGCGGGCCGATATGCAGGGCTGGACGCACTTTTATCAATTTGGGCATCTGCTGCTGATCCCGACGCGGGTCGGCGAATCGCGGGAGGCTTTGTTCGTAGTGGATACAGGCGCCGTTCGGACGCTGATCTCTTATGACATGGCCGCGGAGGTGAGCAAACTCGACCGCGACGATAAGATGGGTCTCCGGGGAATCAACGGGCAGGTGGCGGATGTTTATCAAACGGGTAATCTGTATCTGCAATTCGCTGGGTTCCGGCAAAAGAACCTGGGGATGACAGCGTTCGATATGTGGGCGCAGAGCCGCGGCATTGGAACTGAAATCTCAGGCTTCCTGGGTTTGCCGGTGCTCAGCCTCTTTACCATCACCATCGATTATCGCGATGGGATTCTCAAATTTGACTATGCCGGTCCGTAGCCGTAGGTAAGCCTCCGGCTTGCCTAAACAAGCCGGAGGCTTGTTCTACTGCTGGTGCGGCTGAAGCACGGCCTTCAATTGCCAGTACGCGCTCTCTTCGTAGTTCGTCTTCAGGCGTTCCAGGCCCTCCGTGTGGGCGTCACCCGGACGCGATCCTGTCCGGCTGGCACAACGCGCCGCGAGGAGACTGGCCTGCTCGTCATCGGGGTTGCGTTCCAAAACAACGCGAAAATACTCGCCGGCGGCCTCGAAATCGCCTTGCTTCCACAATGCGTACCCAACGTTGAAACGATAAACAGGATCGCTCTCATCCCCCTCCAGAGCTTTGCGGAAATTCGTCAGGGCATCCCGGAGATTGGTCCGGGATTCGGAGGCGCCCAGATTGTTGTACACCTCATTAAGCGGAACGATGCGCGCCACCGATTCAAAAGCGGTTTGCGCGCCGGCGAAGTCTCCCGTGTAATAGCGGCACAACCCGAGAAAGAAATTCGCCTCGTGATAATGTACGTCCGCGGGCGCCACCTTTTGGAACCAGTCCGCAGCCCATTTGTATTCTTTCTTCTTCCACAGCAGACGCCCTAACTGGAAGCACGGCTGCGAGTAATGGGAATCCAACCGGGCCGCCTGCGTGAAGAAGCGATGCTCATCGTCCGGATTGGCGGCCAATAAACCGCGGACATAGTTTTCGATTGCATCCACGCGCACCGCCGGGTGCCGCTCGCGAAACTCCGCTTCCGACGGCGCGTCGTCCTTTTTGAGGTATCGAAGCAATTGCCAAGCCAGGTGGCCCTGCAGAGCCGCCAGATCCTCCAAGGCTCCGACTTCGCGCAGCTCGGGACCCTGCTTCATATGCTTCAGGTCGAGCATTCGGGCGGTAATCTGGAGCGAGCCCCGGCTTTTGACGGAGGCATCCGGGCTCGGTTTCAGGTCGAAACCGCCGAACACCACCTGCTCGGCATCCACCGCTTCGCCTATCTTAACCACGGACGCCGTGGTTAGCAGCGAGTAGGGGCGAATGGCGAGGCGCCGATACGCTTCCACGCAATCGTCGCGATCGAGCGTAATCAGCCCCTCGGACGACAGCGCCTCGCGCAAAGTTTCGGCCAAGCTTTCGCCGATCCAATTCAGATTGGCGCTCTTGGAAAGGTTGAAAAAAGGCAGGACTAAGTAAGTATCGGCTCTGGCCGAAGGGAGGGCCAGGAAAAAACAGATCGACAGCAAAACACGACGCACAGAACCATTCTATCGGGTGAAAGTACGGGGCAGGTTGCTCAAGCCGAACTTGCGCGGTTAACAACCGCGTGCAGGATGCCATCCTGCCCCACTTGGTTTACAGCCTGGGTTAATTAGTGCCAGCACCCGTCTTTTCAAAGACGAGCTTTGTTTTCGTGCCGCCCAGACGGATTTCCTCAACCTGCTGCCCATTTAACCGGACAGTGGTTGTGGCATATTTGTTGTCGCTGGTTTCAACCTTGACCGGCACTTCGGTCGCGGTCTTGCCCTGTTTAATGGTGGCCTTGTCGCCGGCGAATTGCACCTTGTAGTCACCGGCCTGTAACGTCTGGCCGTTCACCACCACGGGCTGAAAGAAAGTAACACTGTAACTGGATGCTGCACTCGCGACTGCGAGCGCAAATGTAGCGAATGCGAGTATGGATTTCTTAACCACTTTATTGGCTCCTCAACGTAGAGATGTCTTTAACAACACCTCCTAATACGCTCGAAAGTGGTTTCGGTTCCCAAGAAACATATCAAGAAAATGTCAAGAAAAGTTAGAATTCAGTTTCACGGGCAATGGCGAGCGCCTGCGCTTGCACGTCCGGATTGTCGCCGAAACCTTCCAGCCATCGAACATCTGGCTCCGTTCGAAACCAGGTGGCTTGGCGCTTTGCGTAGCGGCGCGTTTCCAGTTGCGTGGATTCGATGGCCTGGTCGGATGTCAGGCGGCCTTCCAGCACCTGCAAGGCCTGTTTATAGCCGAGCGATTCGAACGGTTTGGCATCCCGAGGTAACCCGCTCAAAAGAAGCGCGCGCACTTCTTCTACCAGGCCGGCTTCAAAAATACAAACTGTACGCGTGTCTAGCCTTTGGTTAAGCAGCGCGCGGGGTGGATTCAAGCCGATCTTGATGGGATGGAAGCCGGTGAGCGGATCGCGCCCGCGCGAAAACAATTCGGAGATGGGTCGGCCTTCCAATAACCGAACTTCCAGGGCGCGAATGATTTTTTTCGTGTCATTCGCGTGCATGCGCGCTGCAGCCGTGGGATCCAGACGCGAGAGAATCCGGTGAAGGCTGAGGGGCCGCTTCCTCTCGCGGCGCTCTAACCGGTCGCGCAGGGCTGGATTCCGCACCGGCCCCTCGGAGAGTCCGGCCAACAGTGCACGCAAGTAAAATCCGGTGCCGCCCACTACGATAGGTACGCGTCCGCGAGCCGCAATCTCGCCGAGCGCCGCTCGCGCGAGCTGTGCATAATCGCCTGCGGTGAAGAGTTGGCCAGGCTCGATGATATCGATGAGATGATGGGGAACCCCGCGCCGCGCAGCATCCGGCACCTTGGCCGTCCCGATGTCAAAGCGCCGGTACACCTGCAAAGAATCACAATTAACAATCTCGCCGCCGATCCCGAGCGCGATATGAATGGCCAGTTCGCTTTTGCCGGATCCCGTGGGCCCCAGCACGATCGGCAGCGGTGTTAAACCAGTGGACGTCACAACCTTCAGCTTTGCTGATGTTAGCGCGCCAATCGGTAGCCAGAAACTGTTATTCTGAAAAAGATCCTCTCGAGCGCGGCGCCCGAATTTCATCGTTCCCTTCTGGTTATGAATGTTTTCGAACTAACGCGGGCGTTGGTGGACATCGAGTCCATTACAGAGAATGAGGAGCGTGTCGGGAACGCGCTTTTCGCGCATCTTTCGGAACTCGCCGCGCGCCATAGCGGCCATGTGGAGCGCATCCCGGTTGAGGCGAACCTTTTCCCGAACCGTTTCAATGTTCTGGCCTGGTGGGGCGATCCGGTGGTGACGCTCTCCACGCACATGGATACGGTGCCGCCCTTCTTCGCGTCGCGCGAGGACGAAACACACATCTGGGGGCGCGGCGCCTGCGATACCAAGGGCATCATCGCGTCCATGATCTTTGCCGTCCAAGAATTGCTGGCGGAGGGCCAGCGCAATCTGGCGCTGCTATTTGTAGTGGGCGAAGAGCGCAACAGCACGGGGGCGCTGGCAGCCGCGCAGCATCCACGCGGATCGAAATTTCTGATCAACGGCGAGCCGACTGAGAACAAGCTGGCGCTGGGATCGAAAGGCGCGCTTCGGCTGGAAGTTGTTGCGAGCGGCCGCATGGCGCATTCGGCTTACCCAGAGCTGGGTGATTCGGCTATTTTGAAATTGCTCGACGCATTGAGCGCGTTGCGTCAGCTCCCGCTCCCAACGCATCCGATCCTAGGCGCCAGCACTCTGAACATCGGGACCATCGGCGGCGGCCGCGCCCCCAATGTAATTCCGGATCAGGCGCGAGCCGAAGTGTTCATCCGGCTGATTGACGATGGCAGCGCGACACGCGCGGCAGCGAAAAATGCAGTGAATGGCAAAGTGGATTTGAACGAAGTTCTGTTGGTGCCGGCAGTTCATCTCGGCTCGCTGCCGGGTTTCGAAACGACAGTGGTTGCGTACACCACCGACATTCCATCATTCGGCGGAAGTTGGGGCCAGCCCTATCTGCTGGGCCCGGGCACCATTCACGTGGCCCATACGTCCGAAGAACGTATTCCAAAGCGCGAGATACTGGAAGCGATCCAAATCTACAAGAGGATGGTCAAGCAGTTAATACAGTGAACCCGAGAATTGAAGTTGGGATTTTAGGCGCCACCGGGATGGTTGGTCAGGAATTCGTTAGATTCCTAGAAGGCCATCCGTGGTTCGACATTACATGGCTGGGTGCGAGCGACCGCTCGGCTGGGAAGCCGTATCGCGAGGCAACTAACTGGCGGCTGGACGGAGCCATGCCATCGGGTGTCGAAGGCATGCATGTCGAAGAATGCAAGCCCGGCAATGCCCCGCGCCTGGTTTTTTCCGCGATGGATGCGTCCGTGGCAACTGAGATCGAGCAGGCTTTTGCGCAGGCCGGCCACGTGGTGGTGTCGAACTCGCGCAATCATCGCATGGATGCGGATGTTCCGCTCTTGATTCCAGAGGTGAATCCGGGGCATTTGAAGATCATTCCGCTGCAGCAGCGCCTGCGCGGATGGAAAGGGCAGATTGCAACTAATCCCAATTGCTCGACGATAGTGCTGGCCATGGCGCTAGCGCCGCTGAAGCAGTTCGGGATTACGCGCGTGATGGCAACCACGATGCAAGCTCTCTCGGGCGCAGGCTATCCGGGAGTTGCGTCTCTGGATATCAACGGCAATGTGATTCCGTTCATCAGCGGCGAAGAGGAAAAGATGCAGCGCGAGACACAGAAGATCTTGGGTGATTTCACCGGCGACAGCATCCGCCCTCTGGCCGCTAAAGTGAGCGCGCAGTGCAATCGCGTGCCCGTGGTGGACGGCCACATGGTGGCTACCAGCGTGGAGCTGGAGCAAAAACCTGGAACGGCCGATCTCATCCACGCCATCGAAACTTTTAGCAGCTTGCCGCAGGAACGCAAGCTTCCGAGCGCGCCGCCGCGCCCGCTGATGTATCTCACGGAGCATGACCGGCCGCAGCCGCGCCGGGATGTGGAGCGCGAACGCGGAATGACGGTGTTCGTCGGCCGCATGCGCGAATGCCCGGTACTGGATTATAAATTCATCGCCTTGGGTCACAATACTGTGCGTGGCGCGGCCGGCGCGGCTGTCCTAAACGCAGAGCTGATGTATTCTGAGGGCCTGCTGGACTGATGATCGTCATGAAATTCGGCGGCACGTCCGTCGAATCGCGGACGGCTCTCGAACGCGTAACCGGCATCGTAAAATCTCGGCTGCCCCGCAAGCCAGTTGTAGTGGTTTCCGCCATGGGAAAAACCACCAACCGCTTGCTCCAGATCGCGAATCTGGCGGTAAGCGGACAGCGCGAAGAGGCGCTGCGGGAATTGGTGGCCCTGCGCGATTTCCATCTGCGCGAATCTGCCATGGAGCGCACCGTGGACGAGCATTTTCAGGAGCTCACTGAGTTAGTCAAGGGACTGGCCGTGCTGGGCGAACTCACTCCGCGCTCCATCGACGCCATTTCGAGTTTCGGCGAGCGGTTGTCGAGCTTGATTGTTACGAATTTTTTCAATCACAACGGCCTGAATGCTGTTCATGTGGATTCTCGCAAGCTGATTGTCACGGACCGGCGGCACACGCAAGCTGCTCCGCTCTTAGAGGCCACTTATGCGAAGCTGGCCACGGTAATTCCGCCACTCGCCGAACAACGCGTAGTGGTAATGGGCGGCTTCATCGCTGCGACGGAGGACGGGATCACTACGACGCTGGGTCGCGGCGGGTCCGACTTCACTGCATCGCTGGCCGGTGCGGGCATCGGCGCCGAAGAGATCCAGATCTGGACGGACGTGGACGGAATGCTGACGGCCGATCCCACGGTTTGTCCTGACGCGCATCGCGTGAAGGTCATCTCTTTCACCGAAGCCGCGGAATTGGCCTATTTCGGCGCTAAGGTGCTGCATCCGGCCACCGTGCTGCCGGCGATCGATCGCAATATTCCGGTGCTCATCTTGAATTCGCGCAGGCCGCAGGTGGAGGGGACGCGGATCTTATCCGAGGGCGTGGCCAGCACCAATGCCGTCAAGTCCATCGCCTGCAAGAGCAAGGTGATGGTGCTGAACATACGATCCACGCGGATGTTCATGGCGCATGGCTTTATGCGGCGGATCTTCGAAATTTTCGATCGCTACGAAACTTCCGTGGACATGGTGGCGACATCCGAAGTCAGCGTGTCGCTGACGATCGATGAAACTGGGCGGCTGGAGAAAATCCTGGGAGAGCTGCGCGAGTTTGCCGAAGTTTCAGTGGATGAGAATCAGGCTATCATTTGCATGGTAGGCGAGAACATCCGCCATACCCCGGGAGTGGCGGCGCGAATCTTCAACGCGCTAGGGAGCATCAACGTGCGCATGGTGTCGCAAGGGGCTTCAGCGCTGAATTTGGGTTTCGTTGTCGCGGGCGAGGACTTGTCGGCGGCAGTGCAGGCGCTGCATCGCGAGTTTTTCACGGAGTTGGACCCAGCAGTTTTCGATGCCTAATCTCGCCATCGTCGGTTACGGGAAGATGGGGCGCCTCATCGAGCAACTTGCGCCCGAGTATGGATTCACTGTTACCGCGCGCGTGGACGTCGATCGAGACGAATCGCTGCAGGGCGCGGATGCCGCAGTGGAATTTTCCGTGCCCTCGTCCGTGGTCGGAAACGTGGCCAGGATTGCAGAGCTTGGAATTCCGATGGTGGTCGGCACTACGGGCTGGCTGGAACATCTCGAAGAAGTAAAAGCCATCGTCGCCAAAAATAATTCCGCGTTGGTCTGGAGCCCGAACTTCTCGGTGGGCATGAACATCTTCTCGCGGCTGGTGGCGGAAGCCGCGCGACTGTTTCAAAACGAGAAGGAATATGGCGCGTGGGCCTGGGAGATCCATCACAGCACCAAGAAAGACGCGCCTTCGGGCTCGCTCCTAAAGCTGGTGGAACGGATGCACGCTTCCGGATTCAGCCGCCCTATCGATGCCAGCTCAAACCGCGCGGGCGCGCATCCCGGAACGCACGAAATCGGTTTCGATTCCAGCGCCGACACCATCACGCTGCGGCACACCGCGCGTAGCCGCGAGGGATTCGCCCGAGGCGCTCTGAAAGCGGCACAATGGATTATCGGGCGTAAAGGCTGCTTCGAATTCAGCGACGTCCTGTTTGGAGGTTGACATGTTATCTTTTCAAGGCTGCGGCACCGCGCTGGTTACTCCCTTCCGCAAAGACGGATCTCTCGACGAATCCACCATGCGATCGCTGGTGAAGCGCCAGGTGGATCAAGGTATCAACTTTCTGGTTCCGTGCGGTACGTCGGGCGAAAGCCCCACGCTCACGCGCAAGGAACATCTCCGCGTGGTAGAGATTACGCTCGAAGAAGCCAAGGGCCGCGTACCGGTGCTGGCAGGCGCGGGTGGTTACAACACCGCAGAAGTTATCGACCTTGCAAAAGAGCTGAAGGCCATGGGAGCGGATGGCATCCTTTCCGTGACGCCTTACTACAACAAGCCAACGCAGGAGGGATTGTACCAGCACTATAAAGCGATTGCGCAGGCGGTGAAACTTCCGGTGATCGTCTATAGCGTGCAAGGGCGGACGGGCGTAAATGTGGAGCCGGGTACGTTGAAGCGGCTCTCCGAAATCGAATACATCGCGGGCGTGAAGGAAGCATCCGGCAACATCGGCCAGATGGCTGCGGTGCTGCACCTGGTTCCTCCAAGTTTCACCGTGCTCTCAGGGGACGACGCCATCACCATTCCCTTGATCGCGCTGGGCGGGCGCGGCGTGGTTTCGGTGGTCTCGAACGAGATTCCAGGGGAGATGACCGCGCTCGCACAATACGCACTGGCCAACAACTTCGCCGCCGCACGCGACCTGCAGCGAAAGTATCTGGCACTGATGGATGTGAACTTCGTGGAGTCGAACCCGATTCCGGTGAAGGCAGCGCTAGCGCTTATGGGATTGCTCGAACCGGTGTGGCGGCTGCCGATGTGTCCACCGAGCGACTCGAATCTCGCGAAGATCGAAAAGGCACTGGAAGCTCTCGGATTGCTGGCCGGCCGGAGCGTGCATGCAGGCTGAGATCGAGAAGCTTTTTGACGATCGCCCACAAGTCTACAGCGAAGAACATTTTGAGCTTTTTCAGAAATTCAAACAGGCATTGAACGCAGGCCAGATTCGCGCAGCCGAGCCGGACGCATCCGCCAGCACCGGATGGCGCGTGAACGCTTGGGTGAAAAAAGGCATCTTGATTGGCTTCCGCATGGGCGTTACGGTGGACATGTCCATCAACGCCGTGCGGCAACCCTGGTTCGACAAAGCTACGTTTCCAGTAAAACGGTTCGGCCCTGGCGACGGCGTTCGGATCGTCCCCGGCGGATCCAGCATTCGCGACGGTTGCTACATCGGCCAGGGCGTTACTTGTATGCCGCCCATGTTCATCAACACCGGAACCTGGGTGGGCGACGGCACCATGATCGATTCGCATGCGCTAGTGGGAAGCTGCGCGCAAGTGGGCGCAAATTGCCATATCTCAGCGGCCGCGCAAATCGGGGGAGTACTGGAGCCGGTGGGTGCGATGCCGGTGATCATTGAAGACGAAGTGCTGGTGGGAGGAAATTGCGGCGTGTATGAAGGTACCATCGTTAAGCGCGGCGCAGTGTTGGGAAGCGGGACAATCCTGAACCGGTCCACCGCGGTTTATGACGTTGTGCGCGGCGAAATTTATCGAGCCAATGACGATGAGCCGTTGATCATCCCTGAGCGCGCCGTGGTGGTGCCAGGATCGCGCGCCATCACCATCGGTCCTGGAAGAGATTGGGGCCTCTCGTTGGCCGCACCCATCATTGTGAAGTATCGCGATTCAAAGACCGACACCAAAGTTCAGCTCGAAGACTTGCTGAGATAGTCCAGCGTTTCGCGTGCGGTTTTTTCCCAGGTGAACTCACGGGCCCGCTCGCGGGCCGCTTCGGTCGGGATGGCGCTCGCGGCCAACTTCTCCAGTGCGTCTCGAATTTCGTTTTCACTCGCGGGATCGAAATAATGGACCGTCGATCCCGCGATTTCCCGGAGCGGTGGAATATCGGAGCAGGCCACGGGCACTCCTGCGGCCATCGCTTCCAGCACTGGCATCCCAAAACCCTCGAAGGTGGATGGATAGATAAATCCACGCGCCCCGCGAAACAGCTCGTACAGCTCCCCGCGCGGAATCCAGCCCGTAATCTTCACCGAATCCCCAACGATCTGCTCCACCCCCCGCTCCACCTCACGCGCCGCAAATCCGCGCACGCCAGTGATGACCAGGTGGGGCATGCCTCCGGCTTGCCCAAACGCTCGCAAGAGCGCAATCAAATTCTTATGCGGATGCGAAGTAGAAACACAAAGCAAATAGTCTTTTGGCTGTCGCTTGGACGCGACTTCAAAAAACGCCCGCTCCACGCCGTGATGAATCACACGCGCCCCAACCCCGTAGTACCGCTCCAAATCATCCCGCGTAGCCCCCGACACCGCAATCAACCCACGCGATCGCCACGCCGACGCCCACAGAAAGAAATTCCAAAAAGGCAGATCGAACCAGCGAAAATATTCCGGATGCCGCTTGTGTTGCAAATCGTGAAACACCGTCACCATGGGACAACCACACACAAGCGGCGCGGTGAAGCCAGGATTGAACAGCACATCCAGACGATGCTTCCGCACGGAAAATGGCAGAATGAACTGCTCCCAAAGAATTCGCGCCGGCCGAAATCGCGCATTCACGGGCTGCGGCACATTCAGGAAGTTTGCGGGCCCCGGAACCAAATCGGCGCCAGTCTCGCGATTCGTGAAAATAAAGTATTGATTGACGGAATCAATCTCCGCCAGAGCCGCCAGCAAATTCCGGAGATAGATCTCGGTGCCGCCCACACCTCCAGGAATCAGATAAAGCGCATTGACTCCGATGCGGAGCATCTACTGGCCGAGGCGCGTCAGGCCGTCGCGAGCGGATTGATTAAACTGCAAATCATTGATCGCCAGTGCGTGCCGATACTCCGCGGCCGCCCGCACCTTGTCGCCTTCGAGCTCATAGATGCCGCCGCGGTACACATAGGTCATTTCGAAGTTTGGATTAAGCCGCTCGGCCGTGGCCAAAGCTTCCAAGGCCTCCGGATACTTGCGCTGCTGGGCGAGCTCTTTTCCCAGTTGCGAGTAGACATGCGCGTTCGGATTCATAAATGCTGCCTGTCTCAGTTTGCTGATGGCCTCGTCGGTGTTTCCCGCGCAGTCGTAGGCTAGCGCCCAATCCACCAGCAGTTCAAAATTAGGCGGCTGAAGTTTCGCCGTCTTCGCGAATTCGTCGACGGCCTCACCGCAGCGCTGCACGTGGTAGTAGGCGAATGCCAGTTGAAATCTCGGGCGCCATTTCGCGGGGGATTTGTCCGTAGTATCTTTCCAGAGGTCCACCGCGCTGTTCCACAACTGGTTTCGTTGATAAGAGAGCGCGGCTTCGGCCAGCACCACCAGACCGAGCACCGCGATCAACGTAGTCCGGCCAGTCTTCCAACGCCGCAGGAATTCCACGGTCATGAATAGCAGTCCGATGAATGGCAGGTATAAGCGGCGCTCGGCGATGGGATCGCGAATGGGAACAAAAGATGATGTCGGGGCCAACAATATCAGGAACGTGAACCAGCCGTAAGAAGCCAAGGGGAAGCGGCGCCGGTAGATCCACGCAAGTACCGAAACCGCCAATAATCCGATCAATCCAAAGATGGCGCCGTGATCCAGTACGCTGTGGGAGATCGGAACATCGTAATCCAAATTCTGGCCAAACGGAAACAAGAACATCCTTACGTAATCCCAAATGACGCGGCACTGGGTGAAAAAGTATTGATACCAGGTGAAATCCTTCATGCCGAATCCGGCGCTTGGAGAACGGCTCAAAATTCGCAATACGAATACGACGGCTAGCGCTCCACCAATCACGATGGGAACATACAGTTGCCAGTTCCGCCGGATGCCTGCGAAGGAGAATCCGGGATTCCAGTAGTAATCCGTAAGCAACAGGAGCGCCGGGAGCACCGCGCTGTGCTCTTTCGAGACAACAGCGGCACCAAAGAGAATCAGAACGGTTACGGCGATTCCCGCCCCCGCGCTGGCGCTCTTGCGATAGAGGAATACTACGAAAGCCGCAAGCACGAAGAACACGCTAAGCGTTTCCGACCGGCTGGCAACGTAGCTGACCGATTCGGTTTGCATAGGATGGAACAGAAACAGCCCGGCCGAGAATATCGCAAGAATCTCCCGGTGCGGCCGGTCGGCGTCCATCCAACTGAGCACCTTGCGGATGGCGAAGTAGATCAGTGCTCCGTTCAAGAAATGAAGCACGACGTTCGTCAGATGATAGCTGAACGTGACTTCGTTGCCGGATTGTTTGAAATTCAGCCAGTAACTGAACATCAGGAGCGGGCGAAAGCCTCTGATCCAATCATCGATCGGCAAAGTGTCGAAGTTCGGCAGCGCGTAAGGCAGGTAGGAATCGTCCAGCAGGAACGGACCATTCATTGACGGCGAATACACTTGATAGACCGCGCAGAACGCGATAAAGAAGCCCAGCGCGTAGTGCCAAAGCTGGATCTCGCGGGCGGGCGCGGCTTGAACCACGGATGCCGCGGGACGTTTTGGCTTACTCGCCGTTTTACTGCTTTTCATTCAAACTCTGGAGCTGAAATTCAAGAATGGCCATCCGCTGCGCCATGGCGATGTTGGCGTCCTTCAGATCGGAGATGACCACCGAAAGCCGGTAAATCACCACCAGGAATATGCAAAAAACGAGGATCAGCAACGCCAGTGGAGGATCGGTGAGACCCAGTTCGGTGGCGATCCAATACAGCGCGCCGGGCGAGCGGGAAAGCACCAGCAGGATGAAAGCCGCCCCCAACCAGCTCACCGAGTATTCCACGCGAATGTGCGAGCGCCTTACGGAAAACAGAACGACAGCCATCAATATCAGGCTGAGAATGGTCATCACGTTCAACAGGCGATCCATGCTTACTCTTTCCTCCGGCGGCCTTCAAACTTCAGGATGTTCACAAACACGCCTAGTAGAACGTGAATGATGTAATACAACGATTTTATCGCGGTGATGCTGCTGCGCCCAGCTTTGCGCTTGCGCATCCGCACCGGCACCTCTTCAAAGCGGAAGCGCTTGCGCTGCAAAACGACTAGAGCTTCGATTTCAGGATATTCCAGAGGGAAACTTCCGCTGAAGACTCGCAGCGTGTCTCGATTGACGCCCACGAAGCCCGATGTCGGATCATGCACCGGTTTTCCCAGAATGGGCCGCAGCAGGAGGCGGAAAACCCAGATCCCGATGGCGCGCACGGTGCTGGTGTGCGCTCCGTTGTTCTGATAGAAGCGCGAGCCGATCACCATGTGGCAACCGGTTTTGCGCAGCACATCCAACAATGCCGGAATATATTGGGGGTCGTGCTGGCCGTCGCCATCCACGCGAATCACGTAGTCGTACCCCAGCTCGAAAGCCAGCTTGTATCCAGCCTGCACGCAGCCGCCCAGGCCCAGGTGATGCGGCAACCGGAGCACGTCGGCGCCCGCGGATTTTGCTTGCGTGTACGTGTCATCGCGCGATGCATCATCCGCCACCAGCACCGGAGCCTGGGGCATTACCTGATTCACTTCACGGATTACGCCCGCGACAGCGCCTTCTTCGTTAAATGCCGGGATCAGAATCATTACCTGATCCGGCTGGGTGGCCCTCTTCACAGCTCCACCTTTCTCACAGGGCCGCTCACAGAGCGGCCACCTGGCGCGGGCTGATGGAATAGCGGCGGATCAATCGACGGAACTGCTTGGGCGTGAAGCGCCGCTTCATGCTGCGCCGTGCCTTCCATAACGCGGGGAAGCGCGCCAGTAGCGCAAAATGCGCGCGAATGACGATGATGGGCAATTGTCCGCCGCTGTTCCCGGCGTCCTGGAAATCAGCCACCTTTCCGCGGCCTTCGAATGCATACACCACATGCCAGAAATATCGGGCTAGCGTGTAGAATGGCACGCTCAACAGATCCGGCCAAGGCAGATTCTTCACAGCAAGAAACAGGCGATTCCGCTCCACGTAATATGCTTTCAGCGCCGAGGCTTTCCCCGCCGAGTGCGAGTAACGATGCTCCACCACGGCGTCTGGTACATATAAACACTCCCACGCCGCCCAGCGCGCGCGCAAGCCCAAATCCGTATCCTCGCAGTATAGAAAGAAACTTTCGTCGAACAAGCCGATCTCTTCCAGCATCTCGCGGCGATAGAATGCGGCGGATCCGGAAGGCAGCAAAACCTCCTGCCGCCGAGGATACGTTTCGGGCTTTTCCAGATGACCGCGCTGTTTGCTGCTGCCATCCCCGCAGAGCAGCATGCCCGCTGAATCCAGCCGGCCGTCATCAGCCAGCAGCACTCGCGACGCGCACATCCCCACGTCCGGACGCGCTTCTACCGCTCTCAGCAGAGATTCCAACCATTCCGGGTGCGCCGTGGCGTCGTCGTTCAAGATTGCGAGGAACGGGGTGGTTGATGCATGAAAGGCCTGGTTGAATGCCGCGCCGAATCCCACATTATTTTCATTCGAGATGACGCGGACGCCCTCCCGCCGGCCTACCGCCTTGCGTCCGCTATTATCCACCACGATGATCTCGAGATCCCTGAAGGTTTGGTGAGCCAATGAATCCAGGCATGCGACAAGCGTTTCATCAGCGGCGAGCGTTGGCACAACCACCGTCACTGCGGGTGTCACGGTTGGGTTCGTTTCGCTGACCCCAGATTCTCGTACCATTTCAGATTGTGAGTTGCGGAGCCGATGCAGGCGATGTCCAACCTGCCGTCTCCATTCAGATCCGCAACCGCGCAGGCGGCTGCCGCGATTCCACCATCATCCAGCGTCTGACGGTTCCAACGCTTCCCATCGAAGCTGTAAATGTAAACTCGCTGGGGCTGGCCGCGGAATCCGGCGATGATCTGATCCGCGCCGTCATTCGCCAGAACAGCCGTTACGATGGTGTGTCCATCCACGAGGCTAGCATCGATCACTTCCCGCTGCCACACGCCAGCGATCGATCGATAAACCGCAACTTCATTGCCATGCCAGGGCTCGATGGCCGCGAGGTATCGCTCTTTGCCAAGTTTGCCCACAGCAACGTCGCTCGATCCGCCCTTCGGCCAAGGCGCAGGATCTCCTTTCGCGATTTCGGTGCGAATCCAACGGCCATCGGCGCTCAACTTATATAGCTGAATCCCATTGAACCCCGCACTCAGGATTTCGTCGCGGCCGTCGCGATCCCAATCCGTAATCGTGATGCAGTGCACCAGGCCTTCGCTCGAATCGTCGATGATCTGCCGTTTCCAATCGCCGGGCCGGTAAAAAACCAGCGGCACTCGATCGCGATAATCGGGCGCTTCGGCATGCGCGCCAGTGAGCGGCGCATTCACCACCACTTTCTTGCCGCTTCCGTCAATATCGGCCCACCGGAGGCGATGCGAAGTTGGCAGGCGGTCGATTTCCCGGATATTCCAAAGCTGGCGCGGATCGCCGTTGTGCTTCAGAACCGATACGATTCCGATGCTTTCTTTCGCTCGCATGGAAAACTCATGCGCCAGCACGATCTCGGGAATACCGTCGCCATCGATATCCCCGGCGGCCAGATTGATCATGCCGTGCAGATCACGAGCTATGATGTGCCGTTCCCAAGTGGGGTTCTCGAACCACACTAACTCCGTCATCCCACTGGCCAGCGCGATGAGGTCGATCTTGCCATCGTGGTTCACATCGCAAGGCACCACTTGATAGCCGCCTTTGAGGTCAGTAGCGATGGTATGTTCGCGAAATTCGAATGGAGCAGCGAGCAGTGTGCCGGCCAGAACCTGAGTTAACATAAAAGATTGCGCAAACACTTACTCTACATTCTGATGGCAGCGCCGTTGCTAGCGCAAACCCCATCGCATCTCGATAACATCCGGCAACTCACTTTCGGCGGTCAAAACGCCGAAGCATACTGGGCGCCGGATGGGAAGCGGCTGATCTTCCAAACCACGCGCGACAGGCTGGAATGCGATCAGATTTTCATCATGAACGCCGACGGATCTGACCAGCACATGGTCTCCACCGGCAAAGGGCGCACCACCTGCGGCTACTTTCTCGCGGATAATAAGCACATTCTCTACGCGTCGACGCATGAGGCGGGGGATGCCTGCCCGCCCGCGGCCGATCGCAGCAAGGGCTACCTGTGGGCGGTTTATCCCGGCTACGACATTTATCTCGCGTCGGACGATGGCAAGATCGAAAAGAAGCTGGCGGGCGCGCCTCGTTACGATGCCGAGGCGACGGTCAACTGGAAGACCGGCAAGATCGTGTACACGTCCATTGAGGCGGGCGACATCGATCTGTGGACCATGAATTCCGACGGGTCCGGCAAAAAGCAAATCACCAAAACAGAGGGCTACGACGGCGGCGCGGTATTTTCGCGCGATGGGAAGCACCTGGTCTGGCGCGCTAATCATCCTGCGACGCCGGAGGCCGACAAAAAATATCGCGAATTGCTCAACGAAAATCTGACATCGCCCATGAAGATGGAGCTATTTCTCGCGGATGGCGACGGCAAACACGCGCGCCAGATCACCGATTATGGCTGCGCGAGCTTTGCGCCCACCTTCACGCCGGATGGCCGCAAGATTCTGTTCGCATCGAACAAACACGACTGCGACGGCCGCAAGTTCGAACTGTACATGATCAACCTGGATGGCTCGGGGCTCGAGCAAGTGACAAATTTCGGCGGGTTCACGGCGTTTCCGGAAATTTCGCCGGATGGCAAGAAGCTGGTTTTCGCATCGGATAAAGATGCGAAGCAGCGGTACGAGTTCAATATTTTCACGGCTGATTGGAAATAGGTCTTTCTAGGCCGCGGATGAACGCGAATGAACGCGGATAACTGCGGCAGCCAGCAGCAGCGCGCCTAGGACGTACACGCTGGCAGTCAACATAATCGCCGCGCTCAAGCTCGACCGTTGCGCGACGTATCCTACCGCGACTGGCGCGATGCCGCCGCCTAACCAACCCACCATATTCATCAGGCCGGCTGCGCGTCCGCGGGCTTCGGCGGGGATCACGTCGAAGATAGACGCGAAAATATTCGCGTCGTAGATGCCTTTGAAAAATCCCCAGGCGGTGAGAGCCACTATCAGCAGTGGGACAGATCGCGTCCAGCCGCACAGCACCACGAATGGAGCGCCGGCGGCTAATCCGATGGCTTGCACCAGCATCCTGCCGCCCGGCATCTTGCCACGCAGGGCGTCCGCCCACCAACCTCCCGCGGGCGAGCCGGCCATGCTGGCTAGTTGTACGAAAAGCGTCGCGGTTAGGCCCGACGCAGCGAGTCCGAGATTGAACTTGTCGTGCAGAAACGACGGCATCCACGAG
Source organism: Bryobacteraceae bacterium (assembly GCA_050011295.1). Lineage (GTDB taxonomy): Bacteria > Acidobacteriota > Terriglobia > Bryobacterales > Bryobacteraceae > Palsa-89. The sequence goes on along the minus strand of JBEKJJ010000038.1, from coordinate 18,308 downwards.
AGCAGCACGAGGGCCACAAAGTTGGCGCAGAGAAAAGCCGCCATTAGGAGGAGCGCTGTGGGGTTGAGGAACGCGCTCCCTTCCGGTCGCGGCTCGGTTGGTCGCGGCTCGGCTGATGACCGGTTGGGTTCAATCAGCCACTTGTTTAGTGCCAGGCCTAGCAGAATTCCAAGTCCACCGAATACCACGAATGACCAGCGCCAGCCGTAGCGTTGACCGATCAGGCCGGCGAAGAATCCACCGGCGATGGTCCCGATGTAAACGCTGGTTTGATGCAAGCCCAGCGCGCGCGAACGCGTGGGTTGACCATGATAGTCGCTCAGCAGCGACATCGACGCCGGAAAATAAAATGTCTCGCCCAGACCCTCCGCACCTCGGAAGAAAAGCAGCGTGCCGAAGTTGCGAGAGAACGCCGTGGCCATGCAGATCAGGCTCCAGACGTGCAGTCCGCCGAGGATTACAGGTTTGCGGCGCAAACGGTCGACGATGGCGCCCGCAAACGGCGCACTCAACCCATAGACCCAAGCGAATGAGGAGCCGAGCAGGCCGAGCTGCACGGTATCGAGATTGAACTCTCTTTTGAGCAGCGGGAAGACCGAGAAGACGGCTTGCCGGTCGGCATAGTTGAAAAACGCGATCCACCACAGCATGGCGACCGCGTACCATTTGTAGGTGGCGCAGGCTTCAGCCTGCGAATTCGAGGCGTCAAATGTCGGCAACCTTCAGCTCTCCCAGCGATTGAAAGAGGCTCTTCGCGCCTTGCGCCATCAGCCCGATATCGGTGGCCGTTTGAAAAAGCTGGAAGCCTTGCTCCCGGTACTCGGCGATCTGATGCGCTGTTCCAGCCGGACGGCCAAGAAATTTGCCGTGCTTCTTGCCGGCCTCAACCACGCGTGCGATGGCTTCCTGCAGCTTCGGTTCCTTCTGCTTGCCGCGCAAGCCTAAAGAGAATGAAAGATCGCTGGTTCCGATGAACAACACGTCGATGCCCGGCGTAGCGGCGATTTCGTCGATGTTCTCCACCGCGCGCGCCTCTTCAATAATTGCAATTACCACCACGTTTTCATCCGCGCAGTCGTGATAGCTTTCCACTTCCGGCCAGGCGAACATCGCAAGACCGGCGCCCGATCCGCGACGGCCGAGCGGTGGATAGCGGCAGGCGGCCGCGGCTTGCCGTGCCAGCTCCGGCGTGCTGGTGAATGGAAACATCACTCCGAATACACCGGCGTCCAACACGCGCTTGGCCGTCCATATTTCATTCACTGGCACGCGCGCGAAGGGCACGGCGGGAAGGCCCCGAGTCGCCAGCACCATATTGCGCAGCGTCTCGAGCGTGATGGGCGAATGTTCCATTTCGATCCACAGAAAATCGAAGCCCATTTTCGCGGCGTGGGCCGCGACATCGATGCTGTTCACGGTCATCGTGACTGCCAGCACCGGCTGCCCGGCCTGCAGTTTCTTCTTAACGGGATTGCACCATTTCTCTTGATTCATTTTTTGATTAACCAGATCTCGGCAACATCACAGCCGCGGCCATTGCCGCCTTGCCCCGGCTCGCGCGTCCAGGCCAGATTCAACTCGCCATTTCGCGTCGCTTCGCGCGGCAGATCGAACTCCATCGGCCGATACGGCGCTGGCTTCTCGATGAACGGGTGAATCTCAATTTCGCCATTCGCCACCAGCCGGATCTTCTGCCGCGGACTGTCACCAGCATAGACCACCCGGATCTTATATTGCGCGCTGGGGTCAAGATCGGCGTAGTGCATACGGAGCGGCTCATCATTCAATGATCCTGCGTAGGTCCAGAACGATTTGCGGTAGGCACGCGGCGTCCCGAAACCCATGTACGCCGAATGCAGAAACGCCGGATCGGAAGCATAATCCGCGCCGCGAACCAGGTGCGGCTGCGCAGCCGGATCGCCCAGGTCATCGTAGAAGCCGCCTGGACCGGGGTTGGTCCAGTTGATAATTTCGTCAATCGCGCCCAGGCGGTCCGTTTCGAATTCCAGCTTGCTAATCTCCGTGAAGCGCGACTGTAGCCACTTGCGGCTGTTGAGCGGAACATCGATGGTATCGAGCGTGGCACCGCGGTCCACCGAAATGGCTTTGTACTTTTCCACGCTCAATTGCATCCGGATGCTCTGGAACAGCGCTTCGGCTAGTTCACACACGCGGGCGCGCCAGGTTTCGGCGGGATGCTCTGCTACCGAATGGTCCAGAATCGCGCGGGCCCGCTCCATAGCGGCGCTCACTCCTATCGTCTTCGCAGAACGCAATTGGTCCATGGCGGATTCCTCGATCGAAGTCTCGTTCAACAATCTTCGGCGGACGTAAGCGTCGTAGTAGGCGCGATAGAGCGCCTGCTGGAAGCGCCAGTTTAGCCTGGTCGCGGGCGACGAAGCGCGCTCCATGTCTTGGAATTGCGCGAGCGTTGCGTACACGCCGGTGTTCACCGCCAGTGATCCGCGCCAGTTCCGTTCCAGCGCCAACAACCCCTGCGCAAACGAATCTTCGTACTCATCGCCGATGAAGTAGCGGCTGTACTGGTGCAGAATGTCGAGGACTCTTGCGTCCGGATCCCAGCCGAGTGCGCTCCAAACAAACTTGTTGACATCGTCGTTGCAACCTTCCGAATACGTGAGGAACCCGATGGTGTCGGGCTGCAAACGGTGAAAAATCGCCGCTTCGTCCATCGGACGCGGATTGATCACCTCGCGCCCTTCGGTGACCGCATATGCTACATCCCAATCGGGCACCGGATACTGAGATTGCAGGCTGTGTGTGATATCCGGATAATGCCGGATTGGATATTGCTTCGGGACCTTGGCGCGCAGCTCGGCCAAACTGATCCGCACTTGCGGAGCAAACACAACGCCCGTCAGCCACGCCGGCTGCTCGCGATTCAGGATGTCGAGAAATTCGTCCAGCCAGTGCTGATCGAATCCCTGCGGAGAAACCCACATCTGCGCCTTGGGATGATACCGGTGCAACACCTGCGTTTCTTTCTCGAGCAGTGCCATCAGAAACTTCGGCTGCGTGTGCCCCGGATCGCCGCCCGGCACGAACACGGCGTCAATGCGCGGCAGCTTCTGAAACACTTCGCCCCATTCGTTCAGCGCGAACTCCACTGTTTTCGGGTCGGAGTAATCTTTATCCAGTGCCGGATACCAGATCCAGACATCCAAACCATACTCGTCCAACAATCGCGACATCTCCACCATCATCTGCATCGGCGGCAGCGGGAACAGCGGGCTGTCGCGCGCGTCGTCCGAGCGCGGAGGAATCAGCTCAGCGGCATTGGTTCCAAAAACGGCCAGGTCGCGGATATATTGCTCCCACAGCGCGACCGACCATCCGTCATAAGAGTTGGTTTTGGGACGATAACCGAGCTGGTGACCGCGCAGCGCATACTTCGGCGCGGTGGTGATGTTCGAATCTTCGGCTATAGTAATGTGCCCGCGCCGCATATGCATCTCGCGCAGCAGCCGGCCGATACCGAACAACATGCCCCGTGCATCGTTGGCCAGAAGAGACACGCGGCCGCCGCTGGTTTTGAGCGAATATCCTTCCGCCAAACCATGGACGCGCGAAATTGTAATCGCCGGCCCATCGCCGGGATCACTGATTGGAAAACGGATCAGCGTCCGTTTCTCTACTTCATCCCGCAACATCTCAATCGCTTTGGACTCTTGTTTGGAAAGCGGCGTGGGCGCCACAATATGCGCATTCGTGAGATCTAGCTCCGCCGCGTTCATTACGAAAGAGACCAGCGGAGCCAAGAGTAACGCGCGGCGTGGCACTTCAGAATTATAAGGCAAGCCGGAGGCATGCCCCACCCTGCGCTGGGTGCTCTCACGCAGTTCGGATGAAATCGACACGCAAATCAGCTGTTTCCAGTGGGCGCGTTCTGGCCCTTGCCTTGCAACTTATGAGCTGGAGAGGTGTTTATGACCACGTTAGAACGTGTTTTGGAATTCCTCGATAGAAATCACGTTTGCTACGCCCACACCAAACACTCCCTGGCCTTCACGGCCATGGAGGTGGCGTTTGCGGAGCACATTTCGCCGCACAAGCTCGCCAAAACGGTGGTGTATGCCGGTGCCCAGGGTTACGGACTGGCCGTGCTGCCCGCCGATTGCCTGATTGACATGGCGACGCTGGGTGCATTCGTCAACGACCCGTTCATTCGCCTGGGCACCGAGCGCGAGCTTGAGGAGTTGTTCCCCGGATGCGAACTGGGCGCCATGCCTCCGTTCGGAAACCTGTTTAATCTTCCCGTGATTGTGGACGCGAGCGTGGACAACCAGGAGTTTATCGCCTTCAATGCCGGCACGCATCGCGATGTAATTCATATGCACACCGCTTACTTCGAAAAGTTGACGAATCCAGCGGTTGCCAAGTTCGCCATTAGCGCGGTCGTGCAGACTATCATCTAACGATCTCGTTCAGCGATTCCGTTCAACCAGCGACGCGCGTCCGGATCGCCAGCGAGAAATATCGGCCCGAGCGGCGAACCGAGTGTAATCAACATGCCGTCGCCCACGCTGCGTCGCAATCCGACGGGCTGGCCGGCAAAGGTTGCGATGATTTCGTCTCCCGGAGCGGGCGTAAGCTGAACCGGCGCGAACTCCCGGATCTTCACCCGCACCGGCCAGAGATAATCGACGTACGGAAAGTATACGCTCTGTTCGACGCGCGTACCGCCAACGTCCTCCAGCAGCACGGTAGCCCCGCGTTCGAGCCGCCCCTGGATCCGTTCTTTACCCGCTTCCGTCAACGCCCGCACTGCCGGAACAATCAATACATCCCTGTGGGGCAAGTCTCCGACTTGCCTCTTAAACCCCGCCAGGGATTCCGGCAAAACACATCCAAGATCGAAAACCTCACAGCGCGGCCGAGGTTCATCGACCCTCGAAAAAACCGGCGCCACACCCACCGCACCCAGAAAAATCCGCCGTGAAACGCGCATCCTCACATCCGCCCGTGAATGAACCGATCCATCGCGGCAGCCGTGTCGTAAAACTGCTGGTCCGGAGCGTATTTGTAGACAGCTTCCATCTCAGCGATGATCCAGCCGTCGTAATGCACCTTATCGAGCGCGGCGCGGATCGCCGGCCAGTTATTGTTCCCGAGGAACAGATTCGTGTAGACGCTCTCCTGCCCGCAGCGGCCCCTATGCCTCAGGACATCCTTGACGTGAACGCGCGTGATGCGCGGCCCGTTAATTTCAATCCACTGCTCCGGGAATCCGGTGTCATGGATGTTTCCCACATCCATATGCAACCCGACATAGGGATGGTTCACGTCATTCAAGAATTGCCAGAACTCGCGCGCCGATATCAGAAAGCGCTGCTCCGAGCAGCAGTTCTCGCAACCGATCTTCACTTTCGCCTTAGCGGCAGTCTCTCCTAGCTTCTGGAGATTCTCTCGAGTTCGCGCGTACACCTCGTTATAGGGAATCTCTTCCGTAACTAAGCCCGCCACCACCAGAATCGCGTCGGTTTCCAGCATCCGTGCCGTTTCGATCTGCCGCTCGACATGTCGGATCGCGGCCGCCTGCAGCTTCGGATCGCGCGCCGAGAGATTCTCATCCCAATCCAGCGTATTGCAGACATCGGAGACCACCAGTCCCGCGTCGCGAACCTTGCGCAACAGGTCGTGGACGCCGGCATCGGTTGTGTTCATCTGAAACCAGGGCTTGCCGCCCAGCCACAGCTCCACGCCGTCGCACCCAGTCTTCTTGATAAGATCCAGGCCTTTTTCGAGAGACCACCCGTCAGGAATCAAATTGTCGCCGAAAGCTTTCTTCATACCGTGGAACCAGCTTACCGGTTTCGTGTGCCAGCCACCAGCCACCAACAACCAGCAACCAGCCACCAGCCACCTGTATCCTGAGTAGGTGGCCATCCACATCCTCGGCGGCGGGCTCGCGGGCTCAGAAGCGGCTTGGCAAATCGCGAATGCCGGCCTGGATTGCATCCTGCATGAAATGCGGCCGTCGCAATCCACGGCGGCGCACAAAACCGACCAACTGGCCGAACTCGTTTGCAGTAATTCGTTAAAAAGTGAATCGGAAAACACCGCGCCCTGGCTATTGAAAGAGGAATTGCGCCGCCTGGATTCGCTGCTGCTGCGCCTGGCGCAACAAGCACGAGTCCCCGGCGGTCACGCGCTTACGGTGGACCGTGAATTGTTTGCCCAAGAAGTCACGCGCGCCATCGAACAGAACTCGCGCATCGAACTTCGGCGCGACGAAGTGGTTTCGATTCCCGCCGACGCGATCACGATCGTAGCTACTGGCCCGCTCACCAGCGGCGCGCTGGCAGAAGAGATCTCTCGCATCACCGGCGCCGAACGGTTGTTCTTTTACGATTCCATCAGCCCTATCGTCGACGCTAGCTCGGTGGACACCAGCATCGCGTTTCGTGCATCGCGCTACGGCAAGTCGCTGGACTCGACGGACGATTACCTGAATTGCCCATTCGATCGCGATCAGTATGAACGCTTCGTCGATGCACTTCTCGCTGCGGAACCCGTTCCCGCGCACATCCGAGAAGATCAAACCCCGTTCTTCGAAGCTTGCCTGCCCATCGAAGAGCTCGCCCGGCGCGGCCGCGAGACACTACGCTTCGGTCCTATGAAGCCGGTGGGCCTGGTGGATCCGCGAACTGGCCGCCGTCCATACTCCGTGGTGCAGCTTCGCCAGGAAAATCTTCGCGCGGAGAGCTACAATCTGGTTGGTTTTCAAAACCACATGCGTTTCGCTGAACAGGCGCGCGTGTTCCGCATGATTCCAGGCCTGGAGCACGCCGAATTCCTGCGTTACGGGCAGATCCACCGCAACACCTACATCAACGCGCCCGCGCTGCTCACTCCAACGTTGCAACTTCGTCCCCGACCGGAGGTCTTCTTCGCCGGCCAGATTTCAGGCGTCGAGGGTTACGTGGAATCCATCGCAACGGGACTGGTCGCCGGGCGCCGTGCCGCGGAGCTGGCATTGGGAGACGCGGCGCGGATTTTTCCACGCGAAACCGCCATCGGATCGCTTTGCGCCTATGTTTCCGGAGCCGATCCCACGGATTACCAACCTGCGAACATCACATTCGATCTGCTGCCTTCGCTCGACGAAGAGACCCGCCATCGCCTTCGTCACGACAAGCGCGCCCGTCACGCGGAAGTGTGCCGGCGAGCGCTAGAAAAGCTGGACGAGTACCGCTCCGTCTATGCCTGATCTGGGAGCACAAATCGAAAATTATCTCGCCGAGCTGAAACGCGCCAACGCATCAGCGCATACGCTTCGAAACTACGCCTCGGATCTGGGCCAGTTTCTGGATTACTTCAGCATTAAAGAGAAAGTCACAGTCGAAGAAATCGACGTGCTCGCGATTCGAGAATGGCTGGGACATCTGTACGCGCAGCGGCTTACTGCCGTGAGCATGCGGCGCAAACTGGCCGCCGTGCGATCGCTTTTCAAATTCCTGGTGCGCGAAGGCGCAATCGTGACCAATGTAGCCAGGTTGGTGCGCACACCCAAGGCTCCCAAGTCGCTGCCGGTGGTGATGACCGCCGAGCAAACCAACACGCTGGTGGAAGGCGTCGCGGCCGACAAATTCGAGCGTCCCTACCCGGCGCGCGACCTCGCGATCTTCGAGCTGCTGTATGGTTGCGGACTGCGCATCAGCGAACTGGTGGGACTAAATCTGGAAGATTTCGACTTCACCGAACGATGGATCCGCGTGCGCGGCAAGGGCCGCAAGGAACGCCAGGTACCTTATGGAACGAAAGCCGCAGCCGCGCTCTCGCGCTATTTGGAGGACCGCCCATCGAGCGGTGCCCTGTTTTTGAACCATCGTGGCACGCGGCTGACTGACCGCGGCGCGCGCGGCATCGTCAAATTTTACGCGCGAATGGTCACCGGCGATTCGTCCATCCATCCCCACAGCCTGCGCCACGCCTACGCCACCCATTTGCTCAGCGACGGCGCCGATCTCCGGGCCATCCAGGAATTGCTGGGCCACTCCCAGCTTTCAACAACGCAAAAATACACCCAAGTCTCGCTAACGGATTTGATGGCCGTCTACGATAAGGCTCATCCCAAAGCCCATTCCAAAGCGTAGCTGTTACTCTGGGACAAATGCCCTTCGATGGCCTCCGCGTCGTCTCCTTCGAGAGCCGGCGCGCCATGGAAATCGCCGAACTCATCCGCCGCCAGGGGGGTGATCCATTTGTCGCGCCATCCATGCGAGAAGCGCCCATCGAAAACAATCCCGAGGCATTCGCATTTGCCGAGCGGCTCTTTCGCGGCGAATTCGACATGATGATCCTGCTGACGGGCGTCGGCACGCGAGCCTTGGATAAAGTGCTGGCCTCGCGCTACCCGCGGCAGGCTTTTGCGGAGGCACTGCGCAAGATCACCGTAGTTGCGCGCGGCCCCAAGCCGCTCGCCGTGCTGCGCGAAATGCAGGTTCCAGTCGCCGTCGCGGTCCCCGAGCCAAACACCTGGCGTGAGCTGCTGGCGGCGACTGCAGCGCGGCCCGAGCGCAACATTGCTATTCAGGAATACGGAAAATCGAATCCGGAATTGCTCGCCGGACTTCGTGCGCGCGGCGCTGAAGTAACCGCCGTTCGCGTCTATCAATGGGATCTGCCGGAAGATACGGCTCCGCTACGCGAAGCGGTCCGCCGCATCGCCGACAGTCACGCCGATGTAGCAATGTTCACCACCTCCATCCAGTTGACGCATCTGTTCCGCATCGCCGCCGAAGCCGGCATGGAAGAAGCTGTCCACAACAACTTGCGCCGCATGGTGATCGCTTCCATCGGACCCACCACAACGGAAGCGCTGGAGGAATTCGGCCTCGTACCCGACATCGTCCCCAGCCACCCCAAAATGGGTTTCCTGGTGAAAGAAACCGCCGATCAGGCGGGCGCGGTTCTGGAACGCAAGCGAGCCGCGCATGCCTAAAGACAATCTCTTCCGGGATCTCGGCAAATACTATCACATTGCCTTCCTGCTCCCGGCCTGTATTCTGGTTGGTTTCGGCATTGGATACGGACTCGACAAGCTTTTCGGAACCGGATACCTCAAGATCATCTTTCTGCTTCTCGGTGTCGCTGCGGGCATCATTGAAGTCATTCGCGAATTGACCCGGGACGATGCCGCAAATTGACCAAGCGTTCTATGAGAGAGTGGTTCGCCGCATCCGAGGGATGATCCTGGTCCTCGGTGCGACGGGCGTTATCGTTCTAGCCATCTGGCAGGGCCCTCGCGCTGGTGGCGGATTCCTGATCGGGGCGGCGGCTTCGTACTTGAGCTTCTGGCGCTGGCAGCACGTGGTCGAATCCATTGGACCGGGGAAAGTGCGCCGCTCAGCCTGGCTGCTCCCGCTTCGGATGGCGGTGATAATCGCAGTCGGCTACGTTATAATCAGGATTACTGGGGTGAATCAGGCGGCTGCAGTTGTGGGTCTTTTGCTACCCGGCGCCGCGGTTACCTGCGAAATAGTCTACGAGCTTATCCATGGAACATGAATCGCAACTTTGGCTGACCCGGCTCTTCAACGAGTACTTGGGAAGCGCGCTGACGTCCTTCCTGACCGCGATCGGCCATCCACCCGCGGACCCCGCGCACCCTTGGCAGAACTGGATCGTTTTCGAGATTCTCGTAGTGGCAATCATCCTTTTCCTGTTTGCGTTCTTGCGGGCGCGTCTGTCGGTCGAAAACCCCGGCAAGTTGCAACTCACCTTCGAATCAATCTATAACTTCGTGGCGGGCCAAGCGCACGACGCCATCGATCATGGTTCCAGCAAATACGTCCCGTTCCTCGGTACTCTTTTTATTTTTATTCTGTTTATGAACCTGATCGGTGTTATCCCCGGCTTCGAGTCACCGACCATGACGCCTGCAGTGCCCGCGGGTCTCGCAGTCAGCGTATTCCTTTACTACCACTGGATGGGTTTTCGAGCCCAGGGCGTCGGGAGATACTTAGTGCACTTCGCGGGCCCCATGCCCGCTCTGTTCATCGTCATGGTGCCCATCGAACTGATCAGCCACTTCGCGCGGCCGCTATCATTGACCATTCGTCTTTTCGCGAACATGTTCGCGGGCGAGAAAATTACAGCAACTTTCCTCTCGCTTACATTCCTCGCGGTCCCGGCCGCCTTCATGGGACTGCATGTCTTTGTCGCACTCTTACAAGCATTCATTTTCATGCTGCTCACCATGATCTATTTGGGTGGAGCAGTTGCGCAAGAACATTAATGGCTTTATCCGTTCCGAAACGGCTTTATATGTTCCGAGTGTGAGCCCGTCGTCCCCCAGGGCAGATTGGGAACCACCTCCTCGCGAACAATTCCACACAAGGAGAAACACTCGAATGACTCGTAAAATGATCTTTCTGACCGTAGCGTTCCTGCTGCTGGCCAGCCCGATCTTCGCGCAACCGACTGGTGGCGGGGGAACTGACCTCAATCTGCCCTTCGCCTATCTCGCGGTGGGCATCGCTTCCGGCCTTTGCGGGCTGGGGCAAGGCAAGGTCGCCGCATCCGCCGCGGAAGCCATGGCACGAAACCCAGGAGCTCAGGCCGGCATCCGCTTCGCTCTCATTCTCGGACTGGTGCTGATTGAATCTCTGGCGCTGTATGCGCTGGTGGTCACGTTCATCGCCAGATACGTGCCGTCACACGGCGGCTAGCTACTTCGGGGCAGCCTCTTCTGGGCTGCCCCATTTCCCCCATGAAGCTGCAAGGAATTTTCCCGCCCATCACCACTCCCTTCAATCACGAAGGCGAATTGTGGAAAGTAAAGCTCCAGCACAATATCGAAAAGTGGAATGTCACCGGACTGGCTGGTTACGTGGTCTGCGGATCTACTGGCGAGAGCGTCATGCTGACCACCGAAGAGAAAATCCAGCTCTTCGAATGGACGGCTGAATATGCTGCGCCTGAGAAATTGTTGATCGCGGGCACGGGTGTCGAGAGCGTGCGAGAAACCGTAGCGCTCTCGAATCGCGCGGCTGATATCGGCTACAAAGTGGCCATGGTTCGGACGCCGCATTATTACAAAAATCTGATCAACAACGGCCCCGCGCAGATGTTGTACTTTAGCGCGGTAGCCGACCAGTCGAAAATTCCGCTGATCATTTACAACTGGCCGCAAACCACAGGCGTCGACATTCCGGCCGAAGCCGTGGCCCAGCTATCGCAGCATCCCAACATCATCGCCATCAAGGAAAGCTCGGGCAATCTCGAAAAAGTGCTGCAGATGATCCGCGAAGTGAAAAAGGGATTCCAGGTGCTCACAGGCTCGGCACCCACGCTGGCTCCGACATTAGCGGTTGGTGCAGTGGGCGCCGTGCTGGCATTCGCGAATGCCGCTCCCTACGCGACCATCTCTATTTGGGAAGCGCATCGCACGCGCGAACCTGAAGCAGCGATGGATTGGCAGAACCGCATCGGCCATGCTGCTTATCTGGTGACTGCCAAGTACGGCGTGCCGGGTCTCAAACATGCCATGGATCTGGCGGGATATTACGGCGGTCCACCGCGGCTGCCGCTAACTACGCCGAGCCCGCAGGCGAAGAGGGAAATTGAAGAGGCGTTTGCGGATTTAAGGGGCTAGGCGTTCGGTCACCGCGGCCGTCACATCACTTGTGCTGCCGATTCCACCCAAATCCGGGGTTCGATGGTTCCTTTCCTTGAGAACGGCCGCGACAGCCCGCTCCACCGACCGCGCAGCTTCTTCCAAACCGAAATGATCCAGCATCATTCCCACCGATAGAATCTGCGCCATCGGATTCACTATTCCTCGCCCAGCGATGTCCGGCGCCGACCCATGCACCGGCTCAAACATCGAAGGATAGCGCCGCGTTGGATCCAGATTCGCGCTGGGCGCAAGGCCGATGCTGCCGGTGAGGATGGCCGACACGTCGCTCAAGATATCACCAAACAGGTTCGAAGCCACGACGACATCGAAGCTCGCCGGGCGCCGGATAAAGTTCATCGCAGCCGCATCCACCAGCAGCGATTCAGTCTCGATGTCGGAATAACCAGCCGCAACGGATTGGAACACGCGGTCCCACAGCACCATTCCGAAACCCTGCGCGTTCGACTTAGTAATGGAAGTCACCCGCCGCTGCCGGTTGCGCTTCCGTGCCAACTCAAATGCGAAGCGCACAACACGCTCGATACCGCGGCGCGTGAAGACGGCGGTTTGGATGGCCACTTCTTCCGGTTGCTCATGATAAACGAATCCGCCCACCTGCGCGTACTCGCCCTCGGTATTTTCTCGAACTACAACCATATCAACCACCCCCGGATTGGCGAGCGGCGACGCAACGCCGTCATAGAGAACTGCCGGACGCACATTAGCGAATTGATCGAAGCTCCGCCGGATCGGCAATAGCAGGCCGTTGAGCGTGATGTGATCCGGGATTTTCGGATCGCCAACGGCTCCCAGCAGAATCGCGTCCATAGGCCGAAGTTGCTCCAGCGCATCGGCGGGCATCATGCGGCCATTCCGGAAGTAGTATTCGGCGCCCCAGTCGAAATGGTGACGATCGAAAGTGGCTCCGAAGCGGGCGCTAATGGTTTCCAACACCAGCAGCGCCGCTGGCACTACTTCTTTTCCCACGCCATCGCCCGGAATCACAGCGATCTTGAAGGTTGGCATTTCCCCATTTTAGGGGCTGGGGACTAGGGACTGGGGGCTGGACCGCTCGCATGGTGACAGAATCGCCTAGGCCGGGCGCCAATCTCTCGGTCGCGAAAACATCGTCTAGCGCCAATATTCTGGCGATAACTACGCCGGCGTTGCAGTTTCCGGTGCAACTGCAGACCGCGACCGGCGTTTCAGCGGGCGTGCAACCGATCGCCGCGGGCACCGCCGTCGTGACCCTGGGCAACCTGGCTGGAAATCCGACGCCGGCCAGCGGAAATGAACTCGTGTTGAACCTGACCCAACCTTAACGACCCAGCTTCCGGGTGAAATAATGGAAGAGTGAGGATCCTTCTTGCGCTTTTGCTTGCGCTAAACCTGTGCGCCCAAACCACCGTGGACGCAAAACAGCCCACTACAACCATCGTTCCCGTCGCGCCGCAAGATTACGTCTGCCCGATGGACAAAGACGTTCGCTCTGATAAGCCCGGCTTTTGCCCGCGGTGCGGGATGAAGCTGGTCCTCGGCATTCCCGACGACATCGAATATCCGATGGTGTTGACGATTCATCCCGCTGTTTTTATGGCCGGTGAAAAGGTGCAGTTGAAGTTCCGAGTTGCCGATCCGCACACCGGCAAGACTGTGGATCATTTCGAAGTGGTTCACGAAAGACTGTTCCATCTGTTCCTGGTGAGCGAAGACCTAAGCTATTTCGTGCACGATCATCCCGTGCCGCAGCCGGATGGAACGTTTCTATACGATATGGCCTTCCCAAAACCAGGAATGTATCGCGTGGCCGGCGATTTTTATCCCGCCGGCGGTATTCCGCAACTCATCGCGAAGACCGTGATCGTACCTGGCGCGGCCGGTACCGAGGTCAAACTAGCGAATCCGTCGCTCCAGCCCGAGTTGGGCGTCAGCCATTGCAGGAATATGGACGTGGAATTAGTGACCGATCCCCCGCAACCCATCGCCGGCATGAAAACGCTGCTTTTCTTCCATATCAAGCCAGCCGACGGGATCGAGAAATATATCGGAGCCTGGGGTCACATGCTAGTGGCGAGCGACGATCTGATCGATCTGATTCACGACCACCCCTTCATCGCCGATGGAGGGCCCCAGATGCAATTCAATATTATCTTTCCGCGCGCGCGTACTTACAGGATCTGGGTGCAGTTCCAGCGCAATGGTGTGGTGAACACGGCGTCTTTCACCGTGCCGGTGGCCGAGTTGAAGTAAGGCCCCGACTCCAGAAGCCGTGAAAAAATCGGCTCGCAGGCGAAATCCTTGTGCGTCAATGTGGGGCAGACGCTTTCGTCTGCCAACCTCGCGCTCATGCTGATTTTTTCAAGGATTCCTCACGGTCGCGGTTCGGCAACGTGGTCGTGCGGCAACGAGGAAGCGCCATTGGGCTGGGGCGCGCTCACGGCCGAGTAACTGATGTTGGCCTGCGTCGGTAGCGCCAACGCCGTGCCGGCCGCTTCAACGGCATCCAATATCCTCAAATACAAATCCTGCTGGATTCTCATGAATTCGTCGCCGTCCTTGGTCAGCACATACGTGAAGATTTCGACATCCAGAGAGTAGGTGCCTACGCCCACGAAACGCACCGGAAGCGCGCCAGTTTCAAGCTTGGGATTCTCTCCGAGGATCTTCGCAATTGACCCGAGCAGTTCCCGAACCTGATCCGGCTTGGTGTCGCGCCGCACATTCAGCGTGAAATGGAACAGCATCTTATCGCGCCGGTCGAAATTTTCGAGCGTCATGGAAGAGAACTGGCCGTTGGGAACAGTGACCAGCGTGCGGTCGAGCGTGCGAATGCGGGTCGACCGCAGGCCGATATCTTCCACGTTCCCCATACGGTCTCCGAACTTGCAAAAATCTCCTACTGCTACCGGGCGGTCACTGACCACCGCCACGCCACCGAAGAAATTCTCGATGGTTTTCTGGGCCGCTAGCGCTATGGCGATGCCGCCGACACCGAGGCCAGCCACAATCGTGGTGGTGTTATAGCCCCAGCTGCTGAGTAGCGCGGCTATCATCAGCAGCAGGATCGTGATCTTGAAGACACGCGACGCCAACGGCAGAACGGAATAGGAAAACGACCGATGCCTCGATCGCAAAAAAATGTTTAGACGGCGGATGATCGCATCCACGGTCCGCATCAACAACCACGCGAACCCCAGAAAGAACACCAGCGAGAGACCTCGTTCCAGAAACGGCCGGACCAGAGCCGAAGGATCAATCCATTCCATTCCGACGCGAAACACCGCCGCAGCCAACAGCAGTTGAACAGGCCCAACGAAACCGTCCAGTTCGCTCCAATCAGCTTGCCGCCAAATCCGTTTCAGTACGGGCCGGACCAGGCGCAGCACCAGAGCGCACAGCAATCTTGAAAGTGCTGCAACCAGCACCGCGAGCAATGCCAGCGCGATCCAGCGCCACAACGATGTGTCCAGAAAAGTCCAGGCCACCAGTGGCTGCGGCAGATATTTCTCGATGGGCGAATCGCTGGTGATCTGCGCCAGCCGCGGGATGCGTTCGACACTATCAGAAGAGAAAACCCAGATGGAGAGCTTGTTCCGAAGGGTGACACGCTCCAACTCCAGGTCCACGTTTTGACCGTTCACTGTAAATGAGTCCACTCGCTCCCGGCCCGTGTGTTCGTCTCCGGGGTCCCGGCTGAGCTCGGCAACATCGAACTGGGAATCCTTGTTCAGGATCTGCCCCAATTGCCGGGCACGATCCGGGCCCACCTTCCATCTTTGGTCTGGAGGCAGCTTGCGTAGATCCAGATATCTCGCGGCCCGCGTGTAGTCGTGCGAGCGAACCGCTTCCAGAAACGCGAACGCAGAGCTTTGCGGGGAATCCCGGTCGAGCAGGTCCTTAGCCTGAGACGGCCCGGAGCCAGATTGCTGCGGCGCGCCCGGCAGAAGGCCAAGCGTTAGAAGCGCAGTGGGAAGAATCTTCAGCATGAGGAAGCGCATAGCATCTATTGTGCATTTTGCCTGCCACTGTCCAGCCTTCATCTAACGGTTACAGGTAAGATTTGCAGCGTGGGGCGTTCCGGAGAATGCTGATTGCTTTGATTTTGCGCGAGTTGTGAATTTGGCACTTGAGCAGCACAGGAACTTCCGGGAGTCATGCCCTACGTGATCTCATTCTTCGAGTGGTTTGGAGACCTCGGTATTTTCTGCGGGCGCATGGCCAGGTCGCTGTTCGCGCGTCCTTTCGAATTTCGCGAATTCGTGCGACAGTTGGACGCCGTCGGATCAACATCCCTGCCGTTGGTTGCCTTGGCCGGCGCGGCCACGGGCGTGGTGCTGTCGCTACAGACTCATGACAGCCTAACCCGTTTCGGCGCCAAGTCCATGCTTCCGGCAGTCATCGTATTTTCACTGATCCGTGAAAGCGGGCCTGCGATCACCGGCTTGGTCGTGAGCGGACGCGTAGGCGCGGGCATCGGCGCCGAGCTCGAATCCATGAAAGTGACCGAGCAGATCGACGCCATGGAAGCTTCCGCGGTGAATCCGTACAAATTTCTGGCGGCGAAGCGTGTCTTGGCCTGCATCCTCATGTTGCCGCTGCTCACTTTGGCCGCGGATTTCTTTGGCATCGCGATGGGATGGATCGCCACCGCGCTGGCGGAACCGATGTCGTTCCAACTGTTCTTGCAGAACGGCTTCAAGGAAGTAGGTTTTGACGATTTTCTCCCACCCACTTTGAAGACGATGGTTTTCGGATTGATCATTGGCGCCGTAGCGTGTTTCCAGGGGATGCGTACCAAGGGAGGTACGGAGGGAGTTGGGGCGCGCGGCCACCAGCTCCGTAGTGCTTTCCTCCCTTTTCCTGATACTCGCTGACGTTGTGCTGGTTCGATTCCTTCTAGTGTTTTTCCCATGAGAATCCAGATGCCCAAAGCGACAGCCGACGCGTCCATCCTTGTGAAAGGTTTGCGTAAATCATTCGGCAAGCAAACAGTCCTGGACGGAATCTCGCTCGCTGTTCGCGCCGGCGAGACGGTGGCTGTGACGTAGCGGAATCGGCAAGAGCGTCCTCCTCAAATTGCTGATCGGCCTAGAGAAGCCCGATTCCGGCTCGATTCGAATTCTCGGCCAGGAGATCGTGGGTCTTCAGATGGATGCCATGAATGAAATCCGCAAGAAGATGGGTTTCGTATTTCAGCAATCGGCGCTTTATGATTCATTGAACGTAGCGGAGAACGTTGGGTTCCCGCTGCGCCGGCATAGCACGCTGACCGAAGGCGAACGAGAGCAGCGGGTGCGGGAACTGCTATCGAACGTGGGCCGGGAAGGCGATCTGGAGAAAATGCCGTCTGAGATCTCAGGAGGGATGCAGAAGCGGGTGGCGCTGGCCCGTGCGCTCGCGCTAAATCCCGAAGTGGTGCTCTTCGATGAGCCCACCACCGGCTTAGATCCCATCACGGCTTCGGAAATCGGAAACCTGATTGTCGACTTACAGAAGCAACACCACATTACATCCGTGGTTGCGACTCATGATATGCATGCCGCCAAAAAGTTTGCAGACCGCATGGTGCTATTGAACGAAGGAATCATCCGCGCTGAAGGAAAAATTGAGGAACTCGAGCAAAGCAACGACGAATTCGTCAAGCAGTATTTGCAAGAAGCGGCTTAAAGGAGTAACTATGTCTACGGCCTTCCGTTTAGGAGCGTTCATTGTGGGAACGCTGCTGGTGCTTGCCGCCGGAATATTCCTGATTGGAAGTAAGGAATTTCTATTTAGCTCCACTTATACACTCAGATCCGACTTCCAAAATGTCGCAGGCCTGGCGGATGGCGCACAGGTACGCGTAGGCGGCATTCCGGAAGGAACCGTCAAACATATCGTGCTCCCCGGGCGTCCGGATGAAAAAGTAAGTGTCCTCATGAATCTCCAGCACGCAACTCAGGACGTTCTCAAGAAGGATTCCATTGCTTCGATTAAATCCGAGGGATTGTTGGGCGACAAGTATGTGGAAATTCCATTCGGATCCGATGAGGCCGAGCGTTTGAAGAGCGGAAACACCATTGCGTCGGCACCACCCCGACACCACCAAGGACACCATGCAGAATGTAGACGCATCCGAGGACAATTTGAAATCCATCAGCACGAAGATCAACCAAGGACAAGGGACGGTAGGAGCGCTGATTAACGATAAGACCATTTACCGCGAGGCCAGCGCAGGCGCCGCGGCATTTCAGGACGACATGGAAGCGATGAAGTACAATTTCCTGCTGCGCGGTTTTTTCAAGAAGCGCGGATACGAAGATTCCAACGAATTAGCCAAACATGCGGTCGCGCGCTTGCCCGCGGAGCAGTATTCGAAAAGCTTCTCGTTTGACACCAGCCAGCCTTTCGATAAACTCGATTCGTCAAAGCTGAAAAATAAGAAGGCGCTGGCCGAGGCTGGGCGGTTTCTAGAGGAAAACAAATTCGGGATGGTGGTAGTGGCAGCGCGCGGTGGGATGACAGGCGATACCGGCAAGGTCCGCGAACTGACCGACGCTCAAACGCTGGTGGTGCGGGAATATCTAGTGGATAATTTTCGATTGGATGACACGCGGATCAAGACCATTGGGCTAGGCAAAGCCCAAGACGAAAACCAAGGCGACAAGGTGGAGGTTTTGGTGTA
>JBEKJJ010000037.1:0-47906 GCA_050011295.1 Bryobacteraceae bacterium | reverse complement strand
CTAAGCAGATCAAAGCCAGTGATCAGAAACTGGAGCAGTTGGCCGAGCGCGATTATCCGGAAACCGAATTGCTGCGCCAGGTGAGTGGAGTAGGATGTTTGATCTCGCTGACTTTTGTGTTGACGATAGAAGATCCGAACCGATTCCGAAGAAGCCGGGATGTAGGGTGCTATGTAGGACTCCGGCCGAAGCGGAGTGAATCGGGCGAGAGCCGGCGGCAATTGGGAATCAGCAAGGAAGGCGACGTATATTTACGCAAGCTGTTGGTGCACAGACAGCAAACGCTCGTGTGCGCGAGACGCGTCGCAGAACCAACTGCTAAACTAAAAAAAATCACATGGGACTCACCAGTAAGATCGGGCAGGCCCTCACCGCGCGCGAGATGCTCGACCTGGTCAAGGACGATCTCGATCGCGTGGAGCGCGAGATCAGCCTGGAATCGGTGGCTAGTGTCGACGCCGTTACTACCATTAATCGATACCTGCAAGACGGTGGTGGAAAACGTCTGCGCCCCATGCTGGTGCTGTTGGCATCGAGATTAGTGGGCGCCGTCTCCGATGGATCCATACGCATGGCGGCAGTGGTGGAAATGATCCACGCGGCGACGCTGGTACACGACGATGTAATCGACACCGCCAAAACTCGCCGCGGCCGGCCATCCTCCAACACCATCTGGGGTAATCACACCTGCGTGCTGGCGGGCGACTGGCTGTATATGCAGGCCTTTCAAATCGCCTTGCGCGAGCGGAATTTTCACGTGCTCGATCTGCTCATCGCCCTCACGCAAATGATGGTGGAAGGTGAACTGCTCCAGCTTGAATGCATCGGCAAGATCGCGATTTCCGAAGCCGATTATATGGAGTTGGTGGACCGCAAAACAGCCAGTCTCTTCTCGGCCTGCGCGCGTCTGGGCGCCCTGATGGGCGGCGCCGATGAAGCCGCCGAAAACCGCTTGGGCGAGTTCTCCTGGAACCTCGGCATTGCCTTTCAACTGGTGGATGACGTGCTGGATTTCACCTCCAACGAAAAAGTTCTGGGAAAGCCAGTGGGAAGCGATCTGCGGGAGGGTAAAGTGACGCTGCCGCTGATTTACGCTCTCGAAGATGCCGAGCCCGAAGAACAACGCCTGGTTGAAAATGTACTGAAAGACGGCAACTATGAGCGCGTTCCGTTCAAGCAGATCCTTCGCATGATCGAACGTCACCGCGGATTCGAGCGTGTGCGCGAGCGCGCTCAAGCCTTCACGGACAAAGCCCGCGGTATCGTAATCGAATTCCCCGATTCGCCCTACCAACGTGCTCTCTCGGCCCTAACTGACTTAGTAACCGACCGCGACCATTAAGCGCGGGATGGCGAGCCGTTCAGCCCAATCGACGGAAAAATTCCAAACTTTTCCGCGCGCACACTTCCCAACGATATTCTTGGGCCCGCGCTAACGCCGCTATTCGTAGCTGCTGCTGGAGCGTCGGGGATGTGAGTAATTTCTCGATGGCGGCTTGGATCTCAGCCGCACTGCGCGGGTCCACCAGCAGCGCGCCATCGCCTGCGATCTCCGGCAAACACGACGTGTTCGAGGTGATCACCGGCACTCCAGCCGCCATGGCCTGCGCCACGGGAAAACCGAAGCCTTCGTATAGCGACGGATAAACGAAGGCTGTTGCTCCCGCCGTTAATCCGGGCAGTTCATCCTCGGGAACATAGCCGAGATACCGGACGCCAGGAGGTCGCGATGCCAGGCGCGCCAATGTCTTTGCCGACCCCCAACCCGAAGCGCCGGCGATCACCAGATCGAAGTCGTTGCGCATGCATGTGTTTTGCCAGGCGTCCAACAGGGTATCGATGTTCTTGCGCGGTTCAATGGTTCCAAGAAAAAATACATAAGGGCGGTCGCTCGGCCGGGGTTGCGCTCCGAAGTAAACTTCCGGGACGCCGGAATGGATCGCGTGAACTTTTTCCGGATCCAAACCCAGCAGCCGCACCGCGTCCTGCCGCGTGTTTTCCGATACAGCGATCACGCCGTTCGCGCGCTTCAGAACTTTTTCGGCGAATCCTTGGTCGGCCTGGATGTTGGCTGCAGTATGCAGCTCCGGCATCAAACGGCTGGTCAGATCGTGGATGGTCGCGGTCAGCTTGGCTTTTCCGGGTGGATTGCGGACCATATTCGAGGCATGGAACACGTCTATTTTCGGAGTCATCCAATTAAGCAGCGGCAGACTCCCCTGCAGATTCGCCAGATAAACCAGCCCGAGCTGCGAATAGGTCCGAGCGGGCGACAGCATGGATGCCTCATGGTTCAGCGCTGCCAGTTTGTTGAGCGGGGGAAAGGTAAGAACCTGCTCATTGCCGGCATAATGCCACAGATGCTGGATCCAGTGGTAGGTGTAGGTTTTTACGCCCGCACTCCGTAACAGCACCGGCGTGGCATCAATCAGAATTCGCATTTGTCAGCACAGTCGGCATCTTCCATGAATACGCGCGGGTTGCCCGGTGAGTTCGATCCAACTTCCGGGTTCCCAAGTTCGACGTGTGAGAAGTTGTCTGGTTAGCACCAAAGATACCCGAGGTTAGCATAGGCACCGATGTTACCGAGCCGCGAGAGTGTAAGGGCTTGAGAAAAAGTCGGCAGGAGCGGAGGATTGGCAGGCGGAAGCGCCTGCCCCACATTGGCGCACAGGGATTCTCGATTGGGTGACACAGGCGCTTTCGCCTGTGAACAATTTTTTCTCAAGCCCGAAAGCGACCGGTGCCGTTCGGCGTACACTAGACTTCAGATGAATATCACCAAGGCCACTCAAAGCTACGAAGCCTGGTTGGGCAAGCGGATCACCGTATTGCAGGCGGATCTGAACCGCAAGCACGAGGCCATGGCCCAGGATGTGTTCCCATTTCTGCGTGCCACGTTTTACCGCTGGATGCAGCTATGGCCGGAGGTGGCGGCTGAGGACGATTGCGCACCGAAAGTGCTGGCGGTAGGTGACCTCCACGTTGAAAATTTCGGAACGTGGCGCGACGTGGAAGGCCGGTTGGTGTGGGGCATCAATGATTTTGATGAGGCCTACGTCCTGCCCTACACCATCGATCTGGTACGCCTGGCCGCGAGCGCTCACATCGCGATTCGCGAGGCGCGGCTGCAGATCGGTGCGAGTGACGCCTGCAACGCAATTCTGGATGGCTACACGAAAGGCCTGCGGATAGGCGGTTCTCCGATCGTTCTTGCCGAGCAACACCCCTGGCTCCGTGAAATGATGACCGGTGTTCTGCGCGAGCCGCAACAATTTTGGGGAAAAATGGATCGATTGCCGAGGTTGAGAAGCCGCGTTCCGAAGAGTGCGGTCCGGGCTATCGAACGCTTGCTTCCCAAGAAGGATCTGGACCACCGGATCGCGCATCGCATCGCGGGTCTCGGTAGCTTGGGACGCGAGAGGTTTGTAGCCATCGCGATGTTCGAAGGCGCCAAAATCGCGCGCGAAGCCAAGGCGCTGGCGCCATCCGCGTGTGCTTGGGCCGCGGTAGGAAAAGCGTCCCAGCGGATTTGTTACCAGGAGATCCTGGACCGGTCCGTGCGAGCGATTGACCCATTTGTACGCCTGAAAGGCCGCTGGATTGTGCGGCGCCTGGCGCCGGATTGCTCGCGCGTGGAGCTCACCTCGATGCCCAAGGAACGTGACGAAGGAAAATTATTGCACGCCATGGGCTTTGAAACAGCCAACGTGCATCTGGGTACGCCCCGCGCGATTAAAGCGATCGTTCAGGACTTGAAGCAGCGGCCGGCCCACTGGCTGCATGAGGCGGCTGCTAAGATGGTGAAGGCCACTACACGGGATTGGCGCGACTGGCGCGCTCGTTAGTATCCTAGACTGCCACGCCACTTACTCTGGTTTTAAGAAATGAATAGACAAAAAATGATGCGATATTGCTTTTCTGCGCTCATGGCGCTATCTGGGTTGCTCGCTCCGATCGCCCCTCTGCTCGGCGCCGATTATTTCATGTACGTTGGCACCTACACCGACCTGGGGTCGAAGGGGATCTACGTGTCGCGATTCGATGCCACAGCTGGAAAATTTTCGCCGCTAAGCTTGGCGGCGGAATCCGCGAATCCGTCCTTTCTCGCAGTGCATCCCAACGGGAAGTTTTTGTACGCCGTCAATGAGATATCGCACTTTCAAAAGATGTCGAATAACGGCTCAGTGAGCGCATTCGCCATCGATCCAGCTACCGGCAAGCTCAGGCTCCTGAATCAGCAAGCCTCCATGGGCGATGGACCATGCCACCTGGCTCTGGATCATCAGGCGAAATGCGTGATCGTTGCCAACTACAACAATGGCAGTGTCGCGGCATATCCGATAGCGAGCGACGGCCTTCTGAACCAGTCCGTGGGATTCTTTCAGCCGAAGGGTTCCGGTAAGATCCCACGCCGTCAGGATGGGCCGCATGCTCACTGCGTGGCCGTGTCGCCGGACGACCGCTTTGCGCTGGTGGCCGATCTCGGTATGGACGAAGTGATGATGTACAAATTGAACGCGGCTACGGCACAAATGCAGGAGACGGATGCTCGATTTGTGAAAGTAGCGCCGGGTTCCGGGCCCCGGCATCTTGCGTTTCATCCGAACGGACGGCACGTATATTTGATAAACGAAATGGCGTCTACCATTATTACTTTCGAGTACCAGCCGCAAGCAGGCACTCTGCACGAGATCCAAACCGTCTCGACGCTCCCCGCCGATTACAAAGGCGAAAACGATACGGCCGAGATTCAGGTGCATCCATCGGGAAAATTCGTATACGGGTCAAATCGGGGACACGACAGCATCGCGGTCTTCGCCGTGGATCCGAAGGCCGGTACGCTCAAGCTGGTTGAGAATGTGGCCACGCAAGGCAAGACGCCGCGCGGCTTCAGCATCGATCCCACGGGCCAGTATCTTATTGCGGCCAACCAGCAATCCAAAAACATGGTTGTATTCCGGATTGATCAAACCTCAGGACGTTTGAAACCAACCGGCCAAGTGTTGGATGCTTTGGCGCCGGTAGCAGTGGTTTTCGTCCCTGCGAAATGATTAGCCGCGAATGAACGCAAATAAACGCGAATAAGAGTTTTTGCGTTCATTCGCGTTCATTCGCGGCCACTAATTCTAATTCAATTCTGATGCGATCCGGACCTTCCAGGAATCCATCGCTCGAAACTTCGATACCGGCCTTGCGTAGCCGCTCCTTGGCCGCCGCTAGATCGTCCACGCTGAACGCGATGTGATCGATGGCGCGATTCTTCGAAGATTCGAACGATTTGCGATCCTTCCACAGCTCAGGAAATGTCTGGCGGGCATGCTCCATGGGAAAAATGATTATGTTCACGTTGTCCATCATGAGCGATGCTGACGGCGAAACCTGGAACCCTTTGTAGAAGCGTGGCTCGCGCGATCGGCCGCGCGAAACTGCGCCGAAGTTGTTCACATACCATTCGGCTGCCGCCACGGGATCCGAACTGAATAAATGCAGGTGGCCGAAATGATGATGCGTGGAGGTGTTTAACTCAATCAGCTCGTGCTCTGGACCGTCCACGTAAGCGTAAAAGAAGTTGGGCGTACTCGCCAGACCGCTGATGTCGGTAATGGGCGTCTGGAACACAGTTCCCATATCGAGTTGCCGCCGATAGGTGCCAGGCATGTCTTCGGCGCCCCAGCCGATATGCCAGATAGCGGAAACAACTTCAAAAGGTGCCGGAGTGGACACCTTGTTGAACAGCAGCCACGATTTTTGGGCCCAAACCGCATCCTGCCCTTTGTAGGTCGCTTTTTCGCAATCGAAGTGATGCGTGTAGAATTCGATCGCGGCCGCGGGATCGGTGGAGTTCAAGTGCACGTGATGGAAATGGGCTGTGGGCTTGTCCTGGGCGAAGGCAGCCAGCGTAACAAGGCAGCAGATAAAAGGGATTTTCATCTGGATGGCATTATATCAGCGGCTGAAAATCGGCGGCGCGTCCGCTAACATATCCGCTAACATAGGCGCATGGCGAAATTTCTCGGATTGTTTTGTATCTTCGCGATGATGGGCTTTGCGCAGGATTCAAGCGCGGTAGCACGCGGAAAATACCTGGTGGAGGAAGTTGCGAAATGCTCGGGATGCCACACGCCACACACGGAGGACGGTGAGCTGGACTCCACGAAGTGGTTGAAGGGTGCCGTGCTTGATTTCCAACCCATGCACGAGATGAAAGGCTGGCACAAGACCTCGCCCGATTTGACGTCCACGGGCCGGCTTTTTGCGCGCTGGGGCGAAGCTGGATTGGAGAAATTTCTCGAGACCGGAGTTGGACCGAGCGGCCATGCGGCCGATCCGCCGATGCCGGCTTACAAACTTCAGCCCGACGACGCGAAATCGATCGTCACCTTTCTCAAGAGCCTAAAATAGGGTGTAGTGTCAAAACTTGCCCTGTGGATCTGGGCCACAGGTTTGCTTTTCGGTCAAGCAGCCGACAGCGTGTTGCTGATAGTCAACGAACCTGCGCCGCTCTCCCGGCAGATTGGCGAGTATTATGCGCTGCATCGGCATATTCCGCTGGCCAACGTCTGCCGCTTGAACGCAAGAGTGGACGAAGAGATTTCTCGCGACGATTATGACAAGCAGCTCGCGGAGCCCATCGCAAGCTTTTTGCGCTCCCGGCATTGGGAGGACAAAATCCTCTACATCGTTACCACTTCCGGGGTTCCCTTGCGCATTCGCGGAAATGGCGGCAGGCTGGCTGAAGAGGCTTCCGTAGATTCCGAACTCACGCTGCTTTATTCCGACATGCGTGGTAAGACGCACATCTTGCCCGCTGGTACCGCGAATCCATTTTTCGGTAAGACGGGCGCGGTATTCCGTCACCCGGATTTCCCCATCTACCTGGTGACGCGGCTGGCAGGTTACGATTTTGAGGATGTCAAGGGTGTAATCGATCGCTCGTTAGTGGCGCGTAATCGAGGCAAGTTCGTTATCGATCTCAAGGCCAGCGACAACACACCCGGCAACAATTGGATGCGGGAAGCTGCCCGCGCGCTGCCTCGCGATCGCGTGGTGCTGGACGATACTGCGAGAGTCCTCACTGATCAGTTGGACGTGATTGGATACGCGTCCTGGGGGTCGAATGACCCGGATCGAAAGCAACGCCATCTCGGGTTTCGATGGCTGCCCGGCGCGATCATGACTGAATACGTTTCCACCAATGGACGTACGTTCACACGTCCGCCGGACACCTGGAATCTCGGCACGTCCTGGAGCGATCCGAAGGGTTTGTTCTTCGGCTCGCCGCAAACGCTGACTGCGGATTACATCCACGACGGCGCCACCGGAGCTTCCGGCCACGTTTACGAGCCGTTTCTCGGGTACACGCCGCGGCCCAACATCCTGCTGCCGGCGTATTATCGTGGCCGCAATCTGGCCGAGAGTTACTATCTCGCAATCCCGGCGTTGAGTTGGATGAATATTGTGGTTGGGGATCCGTTGTGTAAGTTAGGGCCGCCGTGAAAATCGTTTCTGGTTTCTGGTTTCTGGTTGACTGGCCTGGGCCGCTCGACATGCGCAAGGACCCCGAGGACGCATGTCAGAGCCGCGACCGGCAGGAAGCGCTAAGGGTGCGGCGCGCACCGCCAAACGGACCAGGAACTGACCCGCGCCGCGCTCCGTTTTGCGAAGTTCCTTAGAAGCGCAAAGGGTGCGGCGCGCACCGCCAAACGGACCAGGAACTGGCCGCGCCGGGCTCCGTGTTACGCGAGTTCCTTAGAAGCGCTGCTAAACACTTTTCGCGGCTTGGCGACCTATACACGCTCCGTCCCCGTCGCGGCTCAGCTTTCGTGTCGAACGCTCGGGCGAATGCGTGCACTCGACATTCTTAACCAGAAACGCGAAACTAGAAACTAGAAACTAGAAACGTTTTTCGCAATGATCCAACTTTCCGGCGCTGGCAAGCGCTTCGGCCACAAGCTGCTGTTTGAAAATCTGAACTGGCTGATCACTTCGAAGGATCGGGCTGGCCTGGTGGGCGCCAATGGTACCGGCAAGACCACTTTGCTGAAGATTTTGGCTGGCATTGACACGCTTGAATACGGCAGCCTCAGCGTGACGCGCGGCACCAGCTCCGGGTATCTGCCTCAGGACGGACTTTCGCTCTCCGGCCGTAGCGTTTTCTCCGAATGCATGTCGGTGTTCGCTTCGCTCCAGGAAATGGAGCAGGAGATGGAAGAGCTCACCCACAAAATGGGCGAGATCGATCCCGCGGGCGCCGAATACGCCCAGGTGGCTGATCGTTTTCACCAGCTCGACAGCGAGTTCCGCACGCGCGACGGGTACGCCATCGAAGCTCAGGTAGGAACGGTTCTGGCTGGTTTGGGTTTTCCGCACTCGGAGTGGCACCGGCGGACTGAAGAATTCTCCGGTGGCTGGCAGATGCGCATCGCGCTGGCCAAGCTGCTGCTGGAGAAGCCCAATCTGCTGTTGCTGGACGAACCGACTAATCACCTGGATCTGGAAGCACGCAATTGGTTGGAGCAGTATCTTACCACCTACCCATTTGCTTACGTGCTGATTTCGCACGACCGTTATTTCCTGGATGTGACGGTGAACAAGATCGTCGAGATCTGGAATCGCGGCGTGCATTTCTACAGCGGCAATTACGAAAAGTATCTGGCGCAGAAACAGGAGCGCGCCGAGCAACTGGAAGCTGCTTACCGCAACCAGCGCGAACGTATCGAGCAGTTGGAAGCTTTTATCAATCGCTTTCGCTACCAGGCCACCAAGGCGAAGCAAGTGCAGAGTCGCATCAAGGAGCTGGACAAAATTGAGCGCATCGAGTTGCCCGCGGAAGAAAGAACCATTCATTTCTCGTTCCCGCAACCCAAGCCGAGCGGACGCATCGTGGCCGAGTTCCAGAATGTCTCGAAGAGCTACGGCGAGAAATTTGTATTTGGCGGCGTGAACTTCATCATCGAGCGTGGCGATCGCATCGCCCTGGTGGGAGTGAACGGGGCAGGGAAGTCCACGCTCATCAAGCTGCTGACTGGCAGCGAGCCGCTCACTTCGGGCGAATACCGGCTGGGCCACAACGTGGAAGTGGACTACTTCGCGCAGGATCAATATAAGGAACTCAACCCCAACGCCAAGATGCTGGACGATTTGCAGAGCATGGCGCCGCGGTCCAGTAATACGGAACTCCGCAGTTTGCTCGGCTGCTTCCTGTTTTCTGAAGACGATGTATTCAAGCGCATTGGAGTGCTCTCGGGCGGCGAGCGCAACCGCTACGCGCTGGCCCGGATGTTGCTGCAGCCATCGAATTTTCTGCTGCTCGACGAACCCACCAATCACCTGGATCTGCGCGCCAAGGATGTACTGCTGGAATCGATCGAGAAGTATACGGGCACGGTAGTCTTCGTCTCGCACGACCGTTACTTCATCGACAAACTAGCCACGCGTGTTTTCGAAATCGGCTCCGGCGAAGTCAGCATCTTCCCGGGCAACTACGAAGATTATTTGTGGCGCAAGGAAGGCAAAGTAGTTGACCTGACCCTGCCTGGCTCACTACCAGCCACCAGCCACCAGCTACCAGCGGCGCACGCCGCAAGCGCGAAGCGCTTGAATCCCATCAAGCTGAAAAAAATGCAGGATCGCTGCCAGCAACTGGAGCAGCAGATCGAGCGCGTGGAATCGGAGATCGCGGGCTACGAAGCGGAGCTGGCCAATTTCGTTAGCGCAGAGGAAAGCCTGCGCGTCTCGAATCTGCTAGAGAAGAGCCGTGCGGAGCTGGCCAAACACCTGGCAGAATGGGAGCAAGTATCCGAGCTAGTGGAATCGCAGCAAGCATGAGTGATTTCCAGGAGCAACTCGCCGATCTTCGCCGCCGCGTCGCCAAGATCGACCGGAAGTACGCGAAGCCACGAACGCGTCCCCACCAGCCACCAGCCACCAGCAACCAGCCGCCCGACGACTATCCCTGGCAAGAAGTGGAAACCGCGCACGGACGGCATTTCGAAACCGAAAAGCTGTACGAACGCCACCGCCGCCACGGCAGTATCGGCATCACGGATCTCGAAGACCTGCCGGGCGATCTACTGCATCCCATTTCCAACGGCGAGATCACGAACATGCCGGTGTCGAAATGGTGTTTTCTCGATACGGAAACCACGGGCTTGGCGGGAGGGTCGGGCACCTACGCGTTTCTGATCGGTGTGGGCCGAATCGCCAAGGACGGCTTCCGGGTCCGGCAGTTCTTCATGCGGGAGTTCGGCGAAGAGGCCAGCCAGTTAAGCGCGCTCCATGAGCACCTCAAACAATTCGAGGTGCTGATCACTTACAACGGCAGAACGTTCGATCAGCCGCTGCTCGAGACGCGTTATCGCATGGTCCGGCAACAGCCGCCATTTAGCACTCTCCCGCATCTGGATTTATTGTTTGGAGCGCGCCGGTTATGGAAACTCCGGTTCGACAGTTGCCGGCTGGTGGATCTCGAAAATCAGATCCTGGGGCTGGAGCGGCAGGGCGATCTTCCGGGTGAATTGATTCCGTATTTCTATTTCGAGTATCTCCGCACGCAGGAGATCTTTCGCCTCGTGCCGATTTTCCACCACAACGCTACGGACATTCTGACGCTGGCGTGCCTCACCGCGATTGTTCCATGGGCCTTTTATGCGCCTGAGAAAGCCCAGTTCACGCATGGCGCCGAGATGGTTGGGTTGGCGCGTTGGTGGCGGCAGGCGGGAAATCCTGAGAACGCGCTGGCACTGTTCCGTCAGGCTGTGGATCGGGGGTTGCCTGACGATCTGATGTTCCGCACGCTGTGGGACACCGCGTTGATCGAGAAGAAATTGGGGCGCGAACATGCTGCGCTGCCGGTGTTCACCGAACTCGCCGGCACGCGGAATCCCTGGCGCGCGGCTGCGCTCGAAGAACTGGCGAAATACTTCGAGCATCGCGAGCGCAATTACGCGATGGCGCTCGAAATGACGTTAAACGCGCTCGATCTGGAACCATCGGACGCCTTGCGGCGCCGCGTGGCACGCCTGAAGAAAAAATCCGGTGACAGGATACTCAATCCCTCATTTCATCCGCTATGATCCATCGTTTATTAGTTGCCGGTCTGGTTGCCGCCTTCGCGGCCGAGTGTCAGACCCCCATCGTATTGCACGCCGCGCGTCTGCTCGAAATCGAGAGCGGAAAACTCCTAACTCCTGGTGAGGTGCTGGTCATCGGCGAGCGGATCAGTGAGGCGGGCTCGCGCGTAACGCGCCCGGCGGGAGTAGAGATTATCGATCTGGGTGACTGCACTTTGCTCCCCGGCCTGATTGACGCGCACGTGCATCTGTTTCTACATCCAGGCGCGGAAGATCTGCAGACCGTTCAAGAATCGGTACCTGAGCGAACCATCCTCGCCACTCTCGCCGCCCGCGACGATCTGCTGGCAGGATTCACCGCGGAGCGCGACATGGGAACCGAAGGCGCGGGCTCCGCCGATACCGCCGTGCGCAATGCCATCAACCAGGGCCGGATTCCAGGGCCTCGCCTGCGCATCAGTGGCAATGCGGTGGATCTGTTGGGCGGGCATGAAGATGCCATCAATTACAATCCAGAGCAACATATTCTCTCGAACGCCACTTACGCGAATAATGCGATGGAGTTAGTAAGTGTGATCCGCGCGCAGTTCAAAGAGGGCGCGGATTTCATCAAAATCTATGAGACCGGACGCGATTCATTCCGCGATGGACACTTTTCCACGCCGTATCAATATACAGAAGCCGAACTAAGTGCTGCTGTCGGAGAGGCCGCGCGAGTGGGCAAGCGCGTAGCCGTGCATGCCACCGGCGAACCAGGTACCGGCTACGCGGCGCGCGCGGGCGTCGCGTCAATCGATCATGCCGATCAGCTCAGCGATGAAACCATGCGACTGATGCGCGAAAAGCAGATCTTCGCTGTGCCGACATTTACCATTTTCGAATATTTCGCCGAGCATCCCGCGTCGCCCGCGCAGGCTGAGCGGGAACGCCTGATCATCGCTTTTCACGCGCACGAGTTTCGCAAACAGCTCGAAGCCGGCGTGCCAATGGCGGCGGGGTCCGACGTTGGTCCGTTTCCCCACGGGACGCAGGCTCGGGAGTATGAGCTGATGGTGAAATACGGCATGACGCCGCTGGCTGCGTTGCAGGCCGGGCTGCTCAACGGCGCGAAGCTGCTGGGCTGGCAGGGACAGATTGGCGCGCTCAAGGCTGGCTACTTCGCGGATGTAATCGCGGTGTCAGACAATCCACTACAAGATATCGGCGTGTTGAAGAAAGTGACCTTTGTAATGAAGGGCGGGGTTGTGTATCGCCGGTAGTAGTTAGCCAAGTGACAGATTTAGTAACAGGTACCCCCGGTACCTTAAAGTTTCAGAAAGCTTGACAAGTGGTAGGACGCGCCGAATAATGGACCAATGATCCGGTTAATTGCTAGTGTCTTTTTCTTCTGCATTCTTGCGAGCAGTGCGTGGGCCGGCGGTGGGATCAAGCACCCCTCCGACTACGGGTCGCCTCCCAGTCCGATTGATTTTACGGCATGCGGTAGCCAGCAAGAGGGTCCTGTAATCGCGCAATGTTTCGAAGGAACCGGGGAATCTCCCGATGATTTCTTATTCACTTTTTCGTTGCAAAACCCGATTGCTTCCACGATGATAACATCCGTCAAATTTAGTCTTGCGGACGTCCCTACGGATTTCGGCCTCCTGGAAGGCACGCCGACGGATTGTGCGGCAATGAACATCGTATGCACTCCGTCTCAGATTACGATTTCTAACAACCCACCTTTGGCTTCCCCCATCACGCTCGACTTCAGTAATTTCATGGGCGATCTGTCGGCTACGGCCTATTTCGCTTATAGCAGTACCGTCCCGGCTCCCAACTTTGCCGGCGCTACTACGAGCTCGGCTGTTACCACGCCAGAGCCGAGCGAGATCGGCCTTCTGATCGCGGCGCTTGCTTCTCTGATCGTTGTGCGGCAAAAGCAGCAAGCCAAGCAGAACGGCTAATGGGCGGCTGCTTTTGCAGCCCTTTGTGCAATCAGACCAAAGCCTTTCTCCGAGGCCTCGCTTTGAACTTGCTGCAGTTCCTTGCGCGCGATCTGCCCCTTGCCGTCCGAGGTTTGGATCTCACCGATGGCCAGGCGAGCCTCCAGCTCCAGACCTCGCATCCCGGCTATTTTCGCCTCGCGCGCCACTTTTTGAAGCGAGTCCACCGGCTGAGCGATATTGGATTGCCGGCCCGTCGCGGCCTGCACTTTTGCGGACGCGATCAGTGCGCTGTATCGCAAGTTCCGTGGCGATGTGGCGTTCACCACTGCATTCAAGTCCACCATCTCTTTGAGAGCGTCGACTGGTTTTCCTTGCTCCAAAAGGGCTCGTACGAGTACCAGACGGGCCTGAATCCCAGTTTCGACATCATCCTTGGATAGTTCCTTCAGAGTGGCACGAATGGCAGTCTCGGCCTGCGGCGCGGCTCCTTTCGCCAGAAGAATGGCCGCCAGTCCGATTTTACTGGCTGCGGACTGGACTTCGCCGTAACGCTGTTCGGCTTCCTGCAGCTTGCCCTCTACCACCAATAAGTCCGCCAAGGACACAACCGTGGCGGCTCTATTCGACTTGTCGGGCTGAATCGCGATGGATTCGGAGTAGCTTTGCTCGGCCTGAGCGAGATCGCCGCGCTCCACCAGGACGTCTCCCAAGTTAGCGAGCGCATCTGCCTGACTGCCCTTCGCGCCACTCTGACGAGCAGCGTCGATGGCTTGCTCCAACGTCTTCCGGGCTTCCTCCAACTCACCTTGTTTGCGAAGCAGCGAGCCAATATTGTTCAGCGTTCCGGGTATTTCATCCTTGGCGCCGATCTCCTGTTGGATTTTCAGGGCCTTTTCGTAGGCCTGCTTGGCTGGTTCCAGTTCTCCTTGCGCGTCCAGTACCATGGCAACGTTATTGAGCGCTCCCGAGATATCTTTCTGAGCGCCAATTTGCTGGGCGTTATCCAGAGCCTCCTGGTACAAGCGCTTGGCTCCCTCAAGATCGTTGTTGTCCAACTGAATGGTTCCAAGAATCGTAACCGCGCGAGCAATTCCCAGCTTGTCGTCCAAGTCGCGAGAGATGTTTCTGGACTCTTCGCAGGCCAGTTTGGCTCTTTCCGCTTCGCCCACCGTCCGAAGAATCGCGCAGGCCCAGTGGAGTGCGCGGGCGCGCAGTAACCGGGCTCCGGAAGCCTTAGCTTTTTGCGCGGCTGATTCCGCGGCGTTCAGCGCACCCTTGTTATCGCCTAGCGACTTCGAAGTCTCGGCCTGGGCCAAGTCAATGCGGGCGTCATCGCCCTCTGGTTTGGGAAGCTTCCGCAATTCCGCCAGCGTTCCGAGTGCGTCAGCTCCCTTGCCGGCCGACCATTGGGTCTTCGCGAGTTGTAGCCCATATTCCAAATTGTCTCTTTTATAGCGATACAGCTTCTCGTAGGCGCCGATCGCTTGGTCCCACTTGGTTGCCATGGCGTAGTAACGGCCCTCGATGGATTGTTGATCTTCAAACGAGAGGCCCTTGGAAAGCGTCACAGCTTGCTTGGCTTCGTCCGTCGCGTCCTTGTCGTAACCCAGTTCGGATTCCGCCTCAGCCAGCGCCGCGTGGACCAGTGGAAAAGCTGGTTCGATATCCACGGCGCGCTTCAGGTAACTGCGCGCCTGCTGCGGCTCGTAGTTGCGCAGCTTCTCCAATCCGGGATAGTAAAATTCGCGGATGCTCGGGGGAGCCTGCGCCATTTCGAGTTGTCGCGTTCTTTCGGGAGAAAGTTCACCCAACCCCAGCTTTTCCCGAAGGCGCGCCGCGCTACGAGCCACCAGCCTGTCGAGCTCGGCTTCGGTGCCGTCCTCGGTGATGGTGGAAATGGTTTCGCCTTCTCCTGCGTCCTGCAACTCCACAATGAGATGAATCTTGCCTCCGGCCGATTTTCCCAGATCTTTGTAGGACCCCACGACAACGAAATCCGCGCCAAAGCTTTTGAGTTGCCCCAAGGCGCGCTTGCTCAAGCCTTCAAAGCGCGGCACGCCCAGGTTTTTCCACATTTCGGCGCACTCCTGGCCGGATATCGTCCGAAGTCTTTCGGTGCCGCCAAGCTGCGCACGCATGTTGTCGGTGAGATCGCCATCCACCCAAGCTACGTCGGCATTTCCGGTGGAATTTCTGAATCCCATCACGGCGACATATTGTTTTCGCTTGATCGGCGAGTACTTTTGATACAGCACGAATCCGGCGGCGGCGAGGGCGGCCAATACCACAGCGGCTATCGCGAGACGGGTGATCCTTCCGCGTCGCGCGCGGTCGCGTTCCGCGCGGAACTTCGCCGGCAGCGCGGAATTTCCCAGTTCGCCGGTGTAGAGATTGTAGAAATGGATCTTCTTGCCATGCTTGACTTCGTGCTCGCCGAGGTCGTCCAGATGCGGTGCCCAACGCTTGAGATGTTCCAGCAGCCCAGCGGTGCCTTTCGATACCAGAATGTGCCCGGCATCGCCGGCATCCATGATGCGTTGCGCTTCGTTGATACCCCCTCCCTGGACATTGAGATTGGCGTTTATGTCCAGATGCTGGTAGACCAGGCCGGCATTCAGGCCCATGCGAACTTTGAGATTGGGATGGCTGCGAAGCTGCTCCGCTATTTCCAGAGCGCATTCCACTGAAGCGATGGGGTCGCCGAAAAATGCGAGCGCCATTCCGTCGCCGGTGGGAAGAGAGATCAGCCGCTTCTCGCGGTCGGCCTGGCGGAACGAGGGCGTGGCGCTGACTATTTGTTGCAGCCGCTTCAGGCTCTCCCGCTGCTCCTCCATGTGGAGATTGGTGAAGGCTACGACGTCCAGGAATAGAACATGGGCGATTTCCGGACGGTCGGAAGGTTGGGGTATTGATTCGGAAGAACGCTCGCTCGGCTCTGTCGCCATGGCCTGAGTTAGCCCTAACGGCCGCAGTGTCGCACGTTGCAAGTATACATCGAAGGGCTTACTTGACGGCGACTGTTACCGGAGCGCTCTCGAAACCCGCGACGCTGACTACCAACGGCACGGCGTCGCCCGGTGTTATGCCTTTCGGAACGTACGCGTTCACCTGGTATTCTCCCGCGAGGCCCCCCACCAAGCCGCTGAAGAAAACCTGAGCCGGCTTGCCGCCAATGGTGACCGTCACCGGATTAGTTGTGATTGCCGGCGGCGAGGACGGCGCCGCGCTTCCCGCCGCTACCGGTGGATTCACGGGCCCGAGTCCAACGCAGTAGATCACGATGGCATCGCCGGCGCTGATGGGATGCGTCGCATCTACCGGGACACCGACGCCGCTGCCTGGCTTGAAATCGTCCACGATGCCGAAGCCGCTTTCAGTAGCGAATACGGCCGGCTGTGTTTCAGCTATCGTAACTGGCGCCGGGACAGAGAGCGTGGGACCGTTGGTAACAATCAATTGCTGGGTGCTGTTAGGCGGTACGTCGTACGGGATAACCGCATTCACTTGGCCATCGGCGCTGTAAAGCAACGGTAGCGGCCGGGCTCCGAGGACCACTTGCGTTGCCCCTAGCTCGGTGGCCAGCGGCAGTGATAGGGCCCGATTCGTTCCGGCGGATAGATGAACACCGTAGATGGATATGAAGCTGCCCGGCGCGAGCGGCTGATTCGCGGCGGATTTTGCGGGGCTACCCACACCGGCAACGGAAGGCGCCGTTGGATTCGCTTGCAACGATCCTCCCACGGTCTGAGTGCCCTGAAGTTGCGGGGTAATCTCCTGCGCGTTCACAGTGATCACCACCTGAGTATTCACATTGATCGGCTGCCAGGTGGCGCTCCAGTGTCCATTGTTCAGAGACGTGAGGGCCAACGAGGGATCGCTGTCGGAGAAAGAGGCAGTGACGTTTCCCTCGGTCATGTAATTGCCGCAATCGTCGACGACGATCACGTCCAAGGGTGTCGGCCAGGCTGCCACCGTGGCGAAGTTGGCGCCGAGTTGCGTGAATACGGGCAGCAACTTCGTGGGCGCGCAACCGGCGGCGTGGGCGACATTTCCATCGGTTGCGTTAGATCCTATCGCAGGGGTCACCACCACCAGCACGGTGATGTGGCGAGACGATTGGTCTTCGGCGAAATTCAGCACAATCTCGCCGAAGTAGACGTTCGCCGGCACACCGGCGAGAGTGGGCTGTACGGTGATTTGGACTGGATTTGTGGCGTTCACTGTGCCGCTCGACGGTTGTATAGTGAACAAGTTGCTGCCCTGTCCAAAGAACAACGCGGAGCTGAAAGTGAGGGCGGAAGGGGAAGGATTGGTGAGTGCAACGGTCTGGGGCGCCGGATTTGCGCCGCCTTCTTGAGCCACGAAAACCAATCCACTGGGGAAGACAAATGCTCCTAGATCCGTTCCCGCAGGAGCGATGTTCAAAACTACCGATGCCATTTGAGGTGAGTTGGATGCGCCATCCGCCGATATTTCTATCTGGCCGTAGTAATCGCCTGGCGCCAATCCCGCGGACTGGATGCTCACGGTCAACACAGCGGGTGAGGAAGAAGTAATAGTTCCCGAAGCCGGCGAAACGGATAGCCAGGGTCCGCCTGAAATGGTGGATGCAGAAGCCAAGAGTTTCACCGATTCAGATCCGCCGTCCAGAATAACGAGGGCCTGCCCGGGCGGGTTAGCGCCTCCGGCGACAGTCTGGAAACGCAATCCGGTTTGCGAAAGCAGCAGAGTGACTTGTCCGCCGCTCACGACAACAGTCACGGGGACGTCGAATTGTGCTTGCGCGAGCGTGATGGATACGGTTCCCAGGTACGTGCCGGCGCTCAAATTGTTGGGGTCCACTGTGACGGTAACGGAACTGGTGGAGGCAGCCGCGACGCTCGCCGCCGACGATGCTGACAGCCAAGTTCCGCCGGATCCCGTCGTGGCACCGACTGTATAATTCTGTGGCGAGGTTCCGCTATTCGAGATCACAACGTTTTGGGTAGCCACTTTCGTGGAACCTTGCGTGAAGGAATAAGTCAGGGATGCTGGATTGACAGCCACTGGTGGACCGGAATTCCCCGCGACGTTGATGGTCAGCGAATCGGAAAATGGCCCGTAGGCTCCGGTCAGGGCGCCTGCGGCAGCGGCGTGCGCGGTCAACGCGCTAGAACTGGAAGCTGAACTGAGCGAGACACTGAATATAAAAGTACCAGCCTCGGTGGGCATCCCGGTTATGGTGCTGGAAGTCAGGCTTAAACCGGGCGGCAGCGTCCCCCCGGAAATAGAGAACGCGAAGGATCCAACGCCCCCCGGAGCTCGAGCAAGGAGTTGACCGAAGAGCTGAGTGACATCAAATGAAAAAGGCGCGCCTACTATGGCATCCAGGCTAGGAGAAGTGAGACTCGGTAGGGAACTACCGCTTACCGTCGTGCTCTGCGTCTCGGCCGTCGGCGTTGTGCTGTCAGTGACTGTGACCGTGGCGGTGAACGGTCCGGCGGCAGTGGGTTTCCCGCTAATCAAGCCGCTGCCGGGATCGATGGAAACTCCGTTGGGCAACCCGCTTGCGCTCCAGTGGTACGGCGTAGTCCCGCCGGCGGCGGTGCACGGCTGGCTGTATGGCTGATTCTGTACCAGCGTGCCTGCGGCCCCGCAGGTTACGGTCAGCGGCGATGGCGCGACGGTACCGCTTATCGTGGCACTCACAGCGTTGCCAACGTTGTCCGTAACGGTGATCGTGGCGGAAAACGGGCCGGGAACGGTCGGTGTCCCGCTTATAACGCCGTTCACAGAATTGATCGATACTCCGTTCGGTAGGCCTCCGGCGCTCCACTGATAAGGCTTGGTGCCACCCGAGGCCAAGCACTCCAGGCTGTAGGGCTGCCCTTCCACCGGGCTCCCCGCCGATCCGCAGCTCAAGGCCAGCGGCGTCGGCATCACGTTACCGTTCAGTGTAGTGCTCTGGGTCTGCGGCGTCGGCGTGCCGCTGTCAGTGAGGGTCACCGTGGCGGAGAACAATCCCAGAACGGTCGGAATCCCGCTAATCAGGCCGCTGGTAGGATTGATGGCTAGCCCACTGGGCAGGCCAGCAGCACTCCAACCATACGGTGGCTTGCCGCCCGAGCCCGTGCATTGCAGATTGTAGGTCCGCCCTTCGACCGGAGTCCCCACCGGTCCGCAGCTGATAATCAGCGATGGCGGCAGCACGGTACCGCTCAGCGTGGTGCTGGTCGTCCGCGTTCCCGGTGTGCTGCTGTCAACGATTGTCACAGTAGCCGAGAACGGCCCAATCGCGGTCGGCTGACCGTTCACCAAGCCGGTAGTGGGATTGATGTTCACACCGTTGGGCAGGCCGGCGGCAGTGTATTGGTAGGGTGAGTTGCCGCCCGTGGCCGTGCACTGCACACTGTAGGTCTGCCCTAGCACAGGCGTGGCTGTCCCACAGCTTACGTTTAAAGGCGGCGCTGGTGGATCCACATTGACCAACACCGGTGCAACCATCGTCTGCGGTGACGGTTCGGCGCTGTCGATTACCTGGATGGTACCGGCATAGGAGCCAACGGCTATGGGTGTACCGACAATTGATGTCGAACCTACGAAACCACCATCGGTGCCCTGGAGGCCCATACCGGGCGGTAAATTCCCGGAATTGACGGCGGCGAAGTAGGGCGGCGTCCCACCGCTCGCCGGGCAGGTCACAGAGAAAGCCACGTTCACCGTCTGTGTTGCTACAGCAGCACAGCTAAAAACGAGCGGAGTGGCGATGAAGCCCGTAAATTCATCGCTGAATGTAAAAAAAAAGTCGCTCACCATTATGGTGAAATCGTAATTGGCTGAAACGGTGGGTGTACCACTCACCGTGATGCTGTTGCCGGTGATGGAGCTCACTGCGATTCCCTGAGGCAAGCCGGACGCCGAGAAAGTGTTCGGCCCAATGCCGCCGGATGCTGTGCAAGTCATGGAGAAGAAGGTCTGTGTAACGCTGGGCCCCAATACTGGTTGACACGACAAACTCAACTGCGCGTGCAAACCGGACGCCGATAGCAAAACAAGAAGAGCAAGAAAACAAACGCGCAAATGCGGCCGGACTACACTCCGAAGTCTACCAATGAGGCTAACCACCATTAGACGTTCCTCGATCCCAAGGTTGTTTTCCGCCTTATATCACTGTTGCTTGCGGCGCAAGCTGCGCCGCACGCTGGTTGCTGACGAGGCACTTTCCGACAGCGATTCGAACGTCATGGTTATGGACAATCATACACCTTGTCGCGCCGGCTGCGAAGGCTAGCTACTTGACGGCGACGGTCACCGGTGCGCTCTCGAACCCAGCTACCGAAAGCACCAGCGGAACGGCGTCGCCCGCTGTGATGCCTTTGGGAACGTAAGCGTTCACTTGGTATTCGCCGGCGAGCCCACCCACCAACCCGCTGAAGAAAACCTGGGCAGTCTTGCCGCCGATAGTAACTGTCACTGCATTCGTGGTGGTAGCGGGAGGGTTGGATGGCGCCGCGCTTCCCGCTGTTACCGGCGGATTCACTGGCCCGAGTCCGGCGCAGTAGATCACGATGGCATCGCCCGCGCTCATCGGATGATTTGCATCCACGGGGATCTGGGCAGTCGTGCCCGGCTTGACGTCGAAGACCACGCCAGAGCCATCGCCGTTCGCAAATACAGCCGGCTGAGCGGGAGCAATCACAACTGGCTGGGGAACCGAGAGCGCGGGCCCGTTAGTCACGATCAGTTGCTGTGTGCTGTTGGGCGTTACGTCATAGGGGACCACTGCGTTCACCTGGCCGTCGCCAGCGTACTGCAGAGGCAGAGGGCGTCCTCCCAGCACCACTTGAGTGCCGCCCAGTTGCGTGGCTAGCGGCAGCGATGGCGCGAGATTCTGTCCGGCACCCAGATGCACGCCATAGATAGAGGTGAAAGCACCGGGCGCAAGCGGCTGATTCGGCGCCGACTTCGCCGCGCTCACCACACCGCCGGCATTGATGGAAGGCGTGATGGGATTAGCTTGCAGTGCGCCGCCGATGCTCTGGGTGCCTTGGAGGGGCGGCGCATTTTCCTGTGCGTCCACGGTGATCACAACTTGCGCGGCCGAACTGCGCGGCTGCCAGGTAGCGCTCCAAGTTCCATTGTTCAAAGACGTGAGCGGGAGCGACGGATCGCCGTCGGAGAAAGAAGCCGTGACGTTTCCGGCGGTCAGGAAGTTGCCGCAATCGTCGACGACGATCGCTTGCACTGGGGTCGGCCAGGCTGCCACGGTCGAGAAGTTGGCGCCCAGTTGCGTGAACACGGGTAGTAACTTGGTGGGAGTACAGCTGGATGCCGCGGATACGGCGTGCTCGGTGCGGTTCGCGGCTCCTGCCGGCAATACGATCACCAGCACCGCGATATGGTGCGACGATTGATCCTCGACGAAATTCAGGACGATCTCGCCCAAATAGATATTCGGCGGCGCGCTCGAAGTTGTGGGCTGCACAGTAATTTGGACTGGGTTCGCGGCGTTCACTGTGCCACTCGACGGTTGTACCGTGAACAAGTTGCTGCCCTGTCCAAAGAACGACGCGGAACTAAAAGTTAGCGTGGACGTGGAAGGGTTGGTGACCGCAATGGTCTGGGGCGCTGGATTTGTACCGCCTGCCTGCGCTACAAAAACCAAGCCGGTTGGATAGACAAAAGCGCCCAGGTCCGTTCCCGCCTGGGCGACGTTCAGAACTACCGACGCGATTTGCGGTGAGTTGGATGCGCCATCCGCGGAGATTTGTATCTGGCCGTAATAATTTCCCGCCGCCAGTCCCGCGGCCTGGATAGTCACTGTCGCGGCGGCCGGTGTGGCCGGTGTGACGGTACCCGAAGCCGGCGAAACGGACAGCCATGGTCCGCCCGAAGTGGTGGACGCAGAAGCCGAGAAATTCAACGATCCAGATCCGCTGTTGAGAGCGATGAGCGTCTGGCCGGGCGGATTAGCCCCTCCGGCGATGGTTTGGAAGCGAAAACCGGTTTGGGAAAGCTGCAACGTGGCCTGACCGCCGCTCACGGTGAGAGTTACGGCGACTTCCGATTGAATACTCGCCGGGGAAACTGCGACAGATACGGTTCCTAAGTACGTACCCGATGCCAATCCGGTTGGGTCCACGCTGACGCTCACGGAGCTCGATGCGAAGGGCGCAACCGATCCGGATCCAGGCGATACCGATAACCAGTTACCGGAACTAGCGGTAGCGCTGGCGGTAAAGGTCTCGGCCGCGTCGCCGCTATTCGCGATTACAACGGATTGGGTCGTAGCCGTAGTTGAGCCTTGAGATAACGAAAAATTGAGAGATGAGGGATTAACTGCGACGGCAGGTCCCGAGTTTCCTGTCACGTCAATTGACAGCGTGAAGGGATAGGTGCCACCCTCACTGAAGCCCATATAGCTGAGATTTAGAGTGAAGTTGATAGTAAACGTGTAAGGTCCGGCGGTGGTCGGGGTGCCACTCAATAACCCGCTGTCGCTCAGCGTCAAACCGGGCGGCAAACCTCCGCCAGCCACGGCAAAGCTGTAGGTCAACGAAATGCCCGTTTCCGCAGGGATTTGGCTGAGGCCTTGCCCGAAATCGATGGAATAGGGAACTCCCACCATCCCGCCCGGAAGCGGGTAAGTCTGGGCTCCGAGCACGCCCACTGACAAGCAGGCGAGAATGCAAACTAGCGCAAATTTCCACATGGCCTGTTGTTGGACAATCATACCGCGGATCGAGCGGTCCGTGTTAGCTAATAATTAGGCAGTGCTGCGTAGGGCCAGTTGTTCAGGGGACCGCGGCGGGGCCGTATCTCCGAACTTTACCGACACCAGTTTGGATACTCCCGGTTCCTGCATGGTCACGCCGTAAAGCGATTGCGCGGCTTCCATTGTTCGCTTGGCGTGGGTGATCACGATGAACTGGGTCTGG
This sequence comes from Bryobacteraceae bacterium, assembly GCA_050011295.1. GTDB lineage: Bacteria > Acidobacteriota > Terriglobia > Bryobacterales > Bryobacteraceae > Palsa-89. Next base: position 24,986 of record JBEKJJ010000037.1, on the reverse strand, counting down.
CCGGACATTTCGCGGATTAACCGCGTGAGCCGTTCGATATTCGGCTCGTCCAGCGGCGCATCCACTTCGTCGAGGATGCAGAAGGGGCTGGGCTGGTAATGGAAAATGGCCATCAACAGGGCCATTGCCGTAAGCGATTTCTCGCCGCCCGAGAGCAACAGCACGTTCTGCAGCCGCTTGCCGGGAGGCGACGCGACAATATCGATGCCGGATTCGGCGATATTGGTTTCGTCCGTGAGCCGCATTTCCCCGGTTCCGCCGCCGAATAACGTACGGAATAATTCGCGGAAATGCCCGTTGATGGCTTCGAAGGCGTCGCTGAAGCGCTTCCGCGATTCCACGTCGATCTCTTTGATGGCCGTTTCAGTGTCGCGGATGGAATCGAGCAGATCCTGCCGCTGGGCGTTCAGGAAGTCGTAGCGTTGCTGCGCTTCCTGGAATTCTTCGAGCGCCTGTGGATTTACTGGCCCCAGCGCCTCAATGCGCGCCTTCACTTCCTGGTACTTCCGCTCGGCTTCTTCCAATCCGGCTTCGTCCAGAACAGCTTCTTCCAGCGCGGCCAATTCTTCGAGCGCCGCATTCAACTCCTTGCGGCTGGTTTCATCGAGATACTTAAGCTCGGCCTGCTTCCGCACCAACTCCAGCTCGATTTGCGAACGCTGCTCTTGCGCGGATTGCACATCGATTCGTAACTGCTTGAGGCTTTCTTCAAGCGTCGCCAGATTGGCTCGTAAAGTTGTTTCCTGCTCGGCCAACCGCAGCACGGATTCTTCGGCCAGGCGGATCTCTTCCACCAGTTCGCCGGCTCGCCGGTCGAGTTCGATGTTGTCGGAAAGCAGACGGGCACGCTCAATGCCGAGGCGCTCCATTTCGACGGCGATCTCCTGCCGGCGCGTGGTGATCTCCGAGATTTGCGCTTGGTAGCGTGCCTGGGTAGCCAGCTCCGCCCGGCGCCGCTCTTCGAAACCCGCGAGCTCAGCGCGCAAGGCACCGTGTTCTTCCACCAGCCCGTGCGCTTCCGACTGCAGCTCTTCGAGATCTGCTCGGGATTGCTCCAGCACCTGCTCTTCAACACTGCGGGCAGCTTCCTTTTCCTCCAGAACCCGCTGGTCCTGCTCCTGCTGCGCGCGAGCGCGGCCTTCTTCCTGCCGTAAACGATCAAGCTCTAGCCGGGCTACCGACAAACGGGACGACGAGCGCGCGAATTCTTCCGCCAGCTTGCGATGCTCATGATCCAGAGCCAACGCTTGCTTTTCCTGATTTTGCTGCTGGCTCCGCAGGGTTTCTAAATCCTCGGAGTAGGCGGCGATTTCGCGATCCAGGCGATCCAACAAAGCCGCGGTCTCTTCCACGGCGCGATGTTTCACTTGCACCTCGCCGGTCAGCTCGCGCAGTTCGCGCTTGAGCGCTAGCGGTCCACTCCCGGTTTTCTTGCCGCCGCTTACCGCATGGCCTTGGTAGCTCACACCATCGGGCAGCAGGAAAAACGCTTCCGGATATTCCATGGCCAACTTCTGCGCGGCGGACCGATCGGTAGCGAGATAGCAACGCGCTAAGCGGGGAAGCAGGTGCGCCGGAGCGCTGCTGAATCCATTGGTGAAACGAAGATGATCGCTCAAACGGCCAGCCACGCCCTCGGAATTTGCGAGTTCGCTGCCCGCCGCCCAGCGAGCCTCCGGCTCCGGATGAACCAGGAACGTGGCGCGCCCGTCGAGATCCGTACGCATGATATCGATGCCACGCTCGGCTTCGTTCCAGTTCTGGACGACTACATACTCCAGCTCTTCGTGAAGGAAATCTTCAGTCGCTTTTTCGTAGGCTGGTTCCACTTCAATGAAATCCGCCAGTACGCCCGCGGGGCGGAAATTGTCGGCTTCGCCATGCTCGATGGCTGTGAAGAGACGCTTCACGCTTTCCGTCGTATAAGCCCGGTGCGAAAGGATTTCTTCGAGCGAATCCTTGCGCGCTTTCAGGCGCGAGGCTTCGGTGCGCAGGTGATCGAGATTCTGCCTGGCCTCTGCTGCATGAGCCTTCCGAACACCCAGTTCTTCTTCGACAGCACGCTTGCGGTCGGCTGTGGATTCCAGCTCCATCTGCCGCGCGGCCATCTGCCGGGACAGGTCCGCCTTTACAGATTCCAGCCGTTGCAAGTCTTGAGTTGCGGTTTCTTCTTCACGGTGGCACCGCGCGGAGTCGCGCTCGATGCCCGAGAGATATTCGGCAATCTTCGCGAGCTGGTTTTTCAGCGCTGAGGCTTCGCCCAGAAGGCGCAGCACAGACTGCCGCCCGGTCTCGAGGGTTCTGGCGCGATTCTGTAAATCCTGCTGGATTCGTTCCCGCTCGGCCGACTTCACGGCCAGCCGCTCGCGCGCTGATTCTGTTTGCGATTCGAGCGATGCCAACGCCTCGAGGTGAGTTTCGAGCTCTTGCTGGAACTGCGCTTGCCTTCTTTCCAACTCCTGCGCTTCCGATTCGCCCTGTGAGAGCCGATGCTCGATGGCGCCTATCTGTTGGGCTTGAGAATCCAGCTTGCCGCGCGTGCGCTCCTGCTCGAGCTGCAAACCGGCGAGCTGTTGACGCGCCTGAGTTAGAGCTGCGTCGTTGCGGTAGCAGGTTTCCTGAAACTCAACATGTTCTTTCTCACGCTCGGCGACCTGATTGGAAAGATTCTGGAATTCGGTATTGGCGAGATTCAGGTCGAGGGCGGTTTTGGCAGCTTCGCGCTCCAGCATGCGGTAGCGGCCGGTGAGCGATTTGCGAAGTTGCGCCACCATCTCGCTCTTCAGCTCTTCGTAGCGGCGCGCTTTGGATGCCTGGCGCTTGAGCGAGTTTACTTGCCGGCCAACTTCCTCCAAAATGTCGAACACGCGCGCCAGATTTTGCTTGGCGCCCTCCAGCTTGGCTTCCGCCAGCCGCTTTTTGGTTTTGAATTTGCTGACGCCGGCTGCCTCTTCGATGATCGCGCGCCGGTCCTGCGGCCGGTTGCTCAAGATTTGGCCGATGCGACCCTGTTCAATGATGGCGTAGCTTTCCGGACCTAAGCCGGTACCTATAAATAGATCCTGTATGTCGCGCAAACGGGCGGACTTGCCGTCGATCAGGTATTCGCTTTCGCCAGAGCGGAACAGCCGGCGCGTGATGGTGACTTCGCTCGGTTTGTGATCTGCATTACCATTGCCGTTTCCATGGCCGTTATGTTGCGCCAGGTGGTGACCGTGCTCGCCGGTTGGATCCACCAGCGTCATGGTTACGGCTGCCATGCTGAGGGGTTTTCGATCGCGCGTGCCGGCGAAGATGACATCTTCCATCCTGGCGCCGCGCAGACTCTTGGCCGATTGCTCGCCCAGGACCCAGCTTATGGCGTCGCTCAGATTGGATTTTCCACAGCCATTGGGGCCAACGATGGCTGCGATACCCGAACCGGGAAATTTCATCTCGGTCCTATCAAAGAAGGACTTGAAGCCCTGGATCTCAACTCGCTTCAGTTTCAGCAAAGTACAGCCCCTTCCTTATTATCATCTCTCGGGGGGACCATACTATATTACCCGCGAGGCCGGGCAAAGTAAAGCGGGTGGACGACGATATTTAGTGGGTCATGTTCAAGGGCTACTATATATCGGATCTCAGGTGTCAAGCCAGAAAGAGCCATCGTTGATAGCAATGCTATCATTTATGTATGGCAAAGCATTACTATACGTCGTTTGGATGACTCGCTGAAGGCTCGGCTTCGAGTTCGTGCCGCTCATCACGGGAGATCCATGGAGGAGGAAGCGCGGCAGATTCTGAAAGCTGAGCTGCAAGAGGAGCCAAAGCGCGAAGAGAATCTCGCCGAGTCCATCCGTCGGATCATGGCGCCGACAGGTGGCGTGGATCTGGTGCTTCCCCGGCGTGAGCGAGGTCGAAAGCCGCCGGACTTTACATAATGATTGTCCTGGATACGAATGCGCTCTCGGAAGCTTTGAAACCGTTACCCTCGAAAGTTGTTCTCGATTGGCTCGCTGCTCAGGACCCTCAAGAAGTTTTCATTACTGCGATTACGCAGGCGGAGGTGCTCTAGGGCGTCGAATCGCTGCCGGCTGGCAAGCGCAAGGTGCACCTCTCGGCTTCGGTGGAGAGAGTGTTTGTGGAGCGCTTTCCGGGCCGAATCCTACCATTCGACGAGCAGGCTGCCAGACTATATGCAAAGATCGTCCAACAGCGCGATACGGCTGGGCGTCCCACTTCACCGCTCGACGCGATGATAGCGGCTATCGCCCTCTCGCGGAATGCGGCAGTAGCTACGCGCAACACGCGCGACTTCGACGGTTGCGGAGTTCGGGTGATCAATCCTTGGGTCGAATGACGGGGCCGTTAGCGGCTGACGAAGCGGTTGCCGGCGATCACGAAACGCAACGGCCAATCGGCGCAATGCGTGATGCCGATTCTGGGTGTCGTTAACACTTCGATGGCAGGCTCGGCGCGTGGGCGGCGTACTTGGAGGGGGCCCTCAGTCAGATCGGTTCCGTTCAGTTTTCTCGTGATTCCCATCGCGAGCGTCAGTTTGCCGGGGCCATTCGCAAGATCCTCGATGCCTTTCGCGGCCGGGCGGCGGCGGCGCATAGTCGCGATTCCAGCGATCGGCTCCAGCGCGCGAATCAAGACGCAGCCAGCTTGACCCACTGGTTCGCAGACGAAGTTCAGACACTCGTACATTCCATAAATGAAATAGACGTAGGCGTGGCCGGGCTCTCCGAAAATCACGCGGGTGCGATCGGTGACACCGCGCCAGGAGTGCGCGGCACGGTCGCCTACGCCCAGGTAGGCTTCCACTTCTACGATACGTCCGGCCGTCTTGCCATGTACCAGAATCTTGCCCAGGCAATCACGCGCGACTTCGATAGCGGCCCGCGAGTAGAAGTCGCGATCAAGCAGGGTGGAGTTTTCCAGGAGTTGGGTGAAGGGAACGCTCACTGCTCTTGTATGCTAGGAGATTAGCATGCGGCTATTCTGCGGGATCGATCTTCCTGAGGATGTTCGCGAACGGCTGGAGCGGTTGCTGATGCATCTGCGCTCGGCCGCTCACTTGAAATGGGTTCCGGTCTACAATCTGCACCTCACGCTCAAGTTCATCGGCGAATGGCCGGAAGAAAAGCTGCCGCGGCTTGAGACTGCGCTCGGGTCGATTCAGAAACGGTCGGCCATCCCGCTCGAAGTGAGGGGACTGGGCTGGTATCCGAATCCACGCAATCCGCGCGTCTTTTGGGCGGCCGTCGAAGGTGGCGCTTCGCTCGCGGCGCTGGCTCACGATATCGAAGCGGCGCTCGAGCCATTGGGAATCGCGAAAGAAACTCGCACGTTTACGGCGCATTTAACGCTGGCGCGCATCAAGGAGCCGGTGCCGCTTGAAGCTCTGCGGAACGCTGTCACACAAGTGGGGCCGGCGGAATTCGGATCGTTTCTAGTCGACCGCTTTTATCTGTTCCGGAGCCAGCCCGGCTCGGCCGGATCCATTTACACCAAGTTGTCCGAGTTTCCATTGCAACCCGCATGAAGCCCCTTCTAGTTTTGGTGGTCGCATATCTGGTGGGAGGCATTCCCTTTGGCTATTTGCTGGTGAAGCTGAAGACTGGCGAGGATGTGCGTTCCAAGGGCAGCGGCAACATCGGCGCTACCAACGTCCTGCGCACCACCGGCCGCGCGATCGCTATCGTCACCTTACTGTTGGACATCGCTAAGGGATTCTTCGCGGTCTGGTTTGCGGCTTGGCTCACCGGCAATTCGATCGAATGGATGAGCGCGGCGGCGCTGGCCGTGATGGCCGGGCACGCGTATCCGATTTTTCTGAAATTTCACGGCGGCAAAGCCGTGGCGAGTTTCATTGGAGCGTTCTTGTATTTGACGCCCGTCCCGCTGGCGGCAACTCTGGTACTGTTCGTGATCGTGGTGGCTGCTACGCGGCACATTTCCATGGGGTCGGTTGCAGCGGCTGGTAGTCTGCCACTTGCGGTGTGGATGATTGAACATCCGCCTGGAGTAGTTCTGTTGGCTTCCATTGTGGCTGCCGTGTTTATCATTTACCGGCACAACGCGAATCTCAATAGGATCCGGGCGGGGACCGAGCATGTGTTCAAGTTCGGGGGAAAGTAGTTTGGCCGCAGATGAACGCGGATAAACGCGGATGAAAAACTCCATCGCGATCATCGGGGCGGGGAGTTGGGGGACCGCGCTTTCCATTGTCTTGGCGCCGCGCTTTGAACGGATCCGGCTGTGGGCGCATGAGACGGATCTGGTGGAGCGCATGGCGGCTTCACGGGTCAACGATATTTTCCTTCCCGGCTTCGAGTTGCCCGACAATGTTGAACCTGTTTCGGATCTGAAAGTCGCACTACAAGATGTTGGGATTGTCGTGGGTGTCATGCCGTCGCGCTTCGCGCGCGCGGTGTATTCATCCATGCTGCCGCATGTTAACCCTGGGATGCGGTTTGTCTCGGCCACCAAGGGACTTGAGAACGGGACGCTGCTGCGGATGTCCGAAGTGGCTCGGGGGATAGTCGGAAAAAAATTTGCTGTGCTGTCCGGGCCGACATTCGCACGCGAAGTGGCGCGTGGGGAACCTACCGCTGTGGTGATCTCTTCAGACGATTCCGAGCTCGCAGCTTCCATCCAGCGCGAGTTTTCCGGGCCCACATTTCGTCTTTATACCAATGATGACCCGGCTGGGGTCGAGATCGGCGCCGCACTCAAGAATACGATTGCGATTGGCGCGGGAATCTGCCAGGGCCTCGGCCTCGGGAACAATTCCATTGCGGCGCTGATCACCCGTGGATTGGCCGAGGTCACTCGTTTGGCAGTCGCCATGGGCGGACAGCCGCGAACTCTCGCGGGATTGGCCGGGTTGGGCGATTTAGTACTGACCTGCACCGGGGATCTGAGCCGGAACCGCAGCGTCGGAATCGAACTGGCCAAGGGGCGGAAGCTCGCCGAAATCGTCAGCTCCATGACGATGATTGCGGAGGGCATCGAAACAACCTCAGCGGCCGTAGATCTGGCGCGGAAGTTCAACGTAGACCTGCCTATTACAGCGCAAATGGATTCCATCCTAAGAGGCGGCCGGTCGCCACGCGAAGCCATCCGGGACCTGATGGAGCGGACTCTTAAGACAGAGTAATGTAAAGGCGCGTCAACCGCTCAGCGGATTCCCCGTCCTAGTTTGCAGGCCAAACGAATGGACCAGGACGGAATGCCCACCCCAGCCGCGCAACCTTCTTGGAATACGCGGGTTAAGGATAATAGAACCGAGTTGGCCCCGCTCGAACGGGACGCCGAGTTGATGTTGCGCGTCCGGGACGGGGACCAGGCGAGTTTTGGATTGCTGCTTGAACGGCATCGCGGTCCGGTGATTCATTTTCTGTACCGCATGGTGCAAAGGCAGGCAGTGGCGGAGGAGTTAGCGCAGGAGGTCTTCTTACGCGTATATAGGTCGCGCGGGACGTATGAGCCGTCGGCGAAATTCACGACATGGTTGTTTCGAATAGCCACGCATCTGGGCTTGAACTGGATTCGCGACGGACGCGCGGAGAGTCGCGAGGAGAGTTTGGATAAGGAGACATCGGAGGGCGCGACCAGACAAGTGGCGGATCGCACCCGAACCGTGGAGCAGGACATGGTTTACCGAGTTAAGCTGAGGGAGGTTCGGCGGGCAATCGAATGTTTGCCGTCTAAGCAGCGTGCCGCCGTATTGATGCACAAATACGAAGAGATGGAGTATTCCGAGATCGCGAATGTGTTAAGTTGTTCTGAATCGGCTGTGAAGTCGCTGCTGTTCCGGGCCTACGAGCACTTGAGATCGCGACTGGCGCATATGGTATGAAGGGAAGAAATTTATGGGATGTCCGATTGAGGACGATGGGGGGCACGAGCTAATCCTCGCGTATGGCGCGAACAGTCTTTCCCCGCAACAACAGATCGATTTAGAACGTCACCTGGGAACTTGCGCGAGCTGCCGCGAGTGGGCCGAAGCCCAGCGGGCAGTGTGGACCGCGCTGGACGCTTGGTCACCCACGGTGGTGTCGACGGATTTCGACGAAAGACTATTCCGGCGCATCGCGAATGAGGAGCAGAGTGCGTGGTGGCGGCAATTGTCGCCCGTAAATTGGCCTTGGCGGTCAACCCTTCCCGTAGGAGTGGCTTGCGCCGCACTGATCGCGGCGTTCCTTCTGAAGAATCCGGCGCTTCGTCCCGAAGCACAAGCACAGCCGCAGCCCAAATTGCAGATTGAACAAGTGGAGCACGCGCTCGACGATATGGAAATGCTGAAGCAGCTTAGTATTGAAAGCGCCTCTGACAAGGCCAATCCCTCGGAGAAGATTTAGGCGGATCGGGATGCGCCTGAGCTGGTCTGCTGTAGCGTCCGCCCTCCTGCTGATATTACTGGCCTCGTCACCGGCCAGCCCAAAACCCGCCAAGCAGCATACCGAGAAGCCGCCCAAGAACGTCAAAACCCCTATCGACGAGTTCATGCGAATGTCGCCTGAGGAGCGGCAGAAGGCGCTCAATCGTTTACCTCCGGATCAGCGAAGACGGCTTCAGGAACGGCTGCAGAGGTTCAATCAACTTCCTCCCGGGCAGCAGCAGACGCTGCGCAATATGTATGACCGGTTGAACCAGCTTCCGCCGCAGCGGCAACAGGCGGTTCGCAGATCGATGAATCAGTTTTCCGAGCAACCTCAGGATCGCCGGCAGGCCATGCGGCAGGAGTTGAGAAGCATGGCGCCGCTCGAGCCCGAAGATCGGGAAGCGCGGATGGCGAGCCCCGAGTTTCGGGAAAAGTTCAGCGAGAAGGAACAGGGGATCATTCGCGATATGTCCTCTCTGCTGCCGCCCCGATAGCTAACCTGCCCTAGCTAGGGGTGGGTGTTTCCACGCTGTCCTGTCTCAACATTGGGTGAAGTTGCGCTTCGTTGTGCGGTGGAAAGCGCGCTGGGCCGGTTTTTTGGCAGAAAATCACGTGGCCCTTGGGTTGCAATTATTCAAGGCAACACGGACAGCACACCCCGCGCGCCGCCGCGCAGGACAGCCTCCCACCGTTCGCAGGTGGCCCGGGGTGTGCTTGATAAATCGTGTTACCAAGGAGAGATCCGCATGACATCGCGAAGTATTGCGTCTTTGCTCGTGTTGTTCCTCGTGTTCGCTTGTGTGATGGCGAGCGCGCAAACTGTGAAGAAAACGGCGGTGACGCCCACCTCACCAGCATCCGGGGATGAAATGTTCAAGACCTATTGCGCGTCTTGTCACGGCACGGACGGAAAAGGTAGTGGACCGGCTGCCGCGGCGTTGACCAAACCGCCCGCCAACCTCACTGAACTTTCCAAACATAACGGCGGCAAGTTTCCAGAACTGAAGATTTACGGCGCCATCAAGGGCGATTCCAATACTCCCGCCCACGGCTCCAAAGATATGCCGGTTTGGGGTTCTGTGTTTCAATCTCTCAGCCACGGAGATCAGGGGCAAGTCCAGCTGCGAATCAGCAACCTGACGAAATATATCGAATCGATTCAAGTGAAGTAGCTAGTGCAATAGTTCATGGATTACCCTGCCAGGTAACTGATGGGCTTCTTGATTGAGGCCCATCAGGGTCAAAATAGTGGGGACGAAACTCAGGCTGTCGTAGGGTTCGTCGATCACCAAGCCTCTGGGGATGCCGGTTTCGTCGCCGCCGGCCAGCATCAGCACCGAATGCGTGGAAATTCGCAGCAGGGAGCCGTGATTTCCGCCCGGGTTGAAGCCACGCACGTTGAAGTTCCAGTGATCGCTCGCGAAGATCAGGAAATCCGGCTCGGCCAGCCGCCGCCTGCGCGCATTGAATCTGGCGATCAAATCCGAGGGCAGCGGATCGCGCAGGAATTGTTCGTGGAGCGCGAGAATGCCGTTCGAATACCTGGTTTTGTGGACGGCCTGAAACCATTCCAGTTCCGTATGCCAGGCACCGAGCCAAGCGGCGCGTTGCTCGGCCGGAACGGCAAATTCCTGGTCTTCCCATAGGCGAAGTGGGAATCCGTTATCCCACTGCGCGGGCTCAAAATGGATCTCGCCGCTCGAATCCTGGCGCAATCCGCGAACCGGCAAGTACCGGAGATTGAGATCGCCGTTCCTATGGCGGGATTGGATTATGGCTTGACGATTCTCGTCGCCATATAACCAGATGGCATCTTCATCCGGAGGCGCCTCGGGCAGACGCACTGCGATGAAGTCCACCGGGTGTGCTCCGACTCGCGGTTGCACGTTGTTCCGCACCGCCAGTCCAGCCAGCAGTGGAAAATAGTTGATTGTTTGAAAACCGGCGCCTGGCGCCGGTCCCACAATGTAGTTCTCGATATCGTGGACGGTATTCGCGTCTCCCATGGCACGCTTGGGAATCAGTTCTCCGGCCGCGGCACTGCGTTTATCGAAGTCAGCCGTCGAAAGCGCCAGAAGTTTCTCAAGGGCGCCTGCGTATTCCAGGTACGCGCGTTCCTGGCCGCGCTGGGAGTTCATCTTGACAGCGAGCCTGCGGGCGACTTTGTCGAGGCCCAAGTCCTTTTGGGCGGAACTCCACTTCTTGGGCTCCGCTTCCACCTGGACTCGCTCTTGACCGATGCATCGATGGAGGGCGGCCAGCTCCTCGTGCAACTCTTGCAGCGTTTTTTTCCATTCGGCGCGATGCCGCTCGATTATCTGGAAGAACGCGTCGAGTTGCGCCCGGCGAAGGGCCGGTTGAACTCCCGGACGGCCCAGCTCTTCGAGCAGTATTTGCAAGGCGTTCAGATCCGAATTACGCAGGTACACGGACGTGCGCTCGTTGCCATCCAGATCGAGCAACGCGGTGGGATACTGATTGCTCGCGCCCTTCAGATACAGGGATTCTTCGCTGGGCGTTACCACCTCGGACACAAACGGGTCCAAGCCTTTCAACTTGTATTCTGTGAGCGGATGGCGATCGGTGACCACATGGTGCGCGCCACCGGCCCGGCTGGTCAGAAAGGCCACCAGATCGTAACCCTGGCTGTAGATTTCCGGTTCCGTGTTCATTCCGTGATCGGAAACTACCACCAGCATCGTCCGCGCGGCTTCAGGGCTTGATTGAATAGCCGTCCAGATTCGCCCGATCATGGCATCGATCTGCTGAAGTGCGGCACGCTGGGATGCCGGATCCGGCGTGAGATGTGCCACGTGATCGAATTCTCCGGTGAAATAATCCAGATACCGAATTTGAGGGTCGGCCAGCTTTTCGATCAACTCGCGTTCCATCTGCTCTTCCACGCTGCCGCCGATTTCGAACCCCATGGTCCATTCATCCAGCAGGTCGCGCGGGGAGCGGGAGAAGTGATGTTCCAACCCCTGCCGTAAGGTATTCCAACGCACGCCGCGCTGGTAGAGCTGGAAACTCTGGTAACGGTTTTGATACGGGAAATTATCGATCAAGAATGGGATGCCAAGGTCATCGAGAACCTCGACACCCGGCATGTCCACGCGGCTCTGCAGCGCGTAACCGAGATAGAACGGGAAGAAATTCAGGTAATCGTAGACGTGATACGTGTAACGGTCGAACTCGGCATTGCCGTGGATCTGGAGGTGCCGGCCGGTATCCAACAATGACCAGGAGGGTGCCGAGAGGCTGATGGCGCGAACGTAGAAGTTCTCGATGCGCGTGCCGCGGCGCGCGAAGATGTGATCCATCCAGGGCAGATTGCTCTTGCCGCTGGAGGGGTCGATGTGACGGAGTTCGCGTTCCAGCAAGTCGTGCGGAACGCCGTCCAGTTTGATGATGACAACGCGTTTTGCTTCAGCCGCGAGCGGGCCTGTTGCGAGAAAAGCCAGAAGAATGAGCGCCAGCGAGTGGCGCCGCTTCACTGACCGCCGCCCAGCGCGGCCACCTGTGAGCTGTATGCGTGGCCCTTGAAATAGAGCAGGCAGATAGCGCGCCAGGAGTCTTCGGTCGAGCGATCCTGCGACAAACGCCATAGTTCATTGTGGGCCTCTTCGATATCCAAGCGGTTGAGCGCGCGCAGGCAGGAAAAACGCAGCTCGGAATCCTCAGAGCTCGCGAAAATTTGTCCGATAACGCGCGCCGCGCGCTTGTTGGCAGGGGCGCCTGAAGACAAAGCGTCAATGGATTCGCGAATGGCGCTTGCATTAAACGCAACTTCCGGGCGAGGAGTGGATGAGAGAACCTCTTCGAGAAACCGCATGTGATACTCGGCGCCGCGGTAGGAGGCTAGTTCGGCGCGCAACCAAGATTCGGATTTTTCCGAATCCGCTGGCCGAATGCCGGTGAATAGACGCCCGACTCCGGCCAGAAACCGCATTTCCGGGGAGCGCGTATATGCTTCCAGCTCCTTGCGCCGGTCGCGATCGAGTTTGGCTTCCAGACCCTGGCTGGTTCCGGCGTAGTGGAGCAATGCCGCGTATTGCTCTTTAGCCACGGTAGCCTCGGTCGAGATGCCGTTCTCGAGCGGATTGAGCGCCAGGTGATCCAGCCGATGCAAAAGCTCGGCTCTCAATTTCAGATCGAGAGTGGAATCGACAGCCAGGAACTCCCGCGCTTCCGAGTACGCTTCTAACCGCGCCGAACGATTCACAGCCGCCCCGTGCCGGCCCTGGACGAAAGTCAGCGCGGAATCCCCGACGAAAAATGGCCAGTTGCCGAAGCGTGTAATCCCGAACACTCCCGTAACCAGACTAGTGGCGGCATGTCGAACCAACTCGCCGCGTTTCGGTTTCAGGCTGTTCCGGAAGTCTGCCAGCAGGAGTGGCGCGCGAGGATGATCCAGCGAGTAGAACGCGAGCGGAATCATTTCAACAGGGCGCGCACCGGGCGCATCCGCGGAAGTGTCGCGATTCTCGGCGTCCAGATACCGGACCTGCGTGTAGCCGGTCCAGTGCTCCAGGCGCGGGTCCGTCCAAGGATTTACGATGTTGAGGAATTGACGATCGAAGCGTCGACGATCGCGGTGTTCGAGATCTTCGCGTGCGACCCAAAGCAAGGCTTGTGTGGGCGCGGCGTCCGGCAAAGAAAGCGGTTGAAAGTATAGCCCGTCCAGCTCGGCGCGCTGGCGGAGCAGCTCCCAGTTATGACCCAGCGTCTCGCGGCGGCGGCCGGTTTCCTTGCCGTAATACCGCGAGAGTTTCTTCTCGCGCACCAACCCTCCGAAGGTGCGGTCCGACAGGCTCAACCGGGAGTATATTTCGTGAAGCTGGGAGTCGGGCAAAATATCGCGGCCTTCTTCCGAACGGTCGAGCGCACCCAGTGCGCTCAGCGCCTGGTAGAGATGCAGTTTTTTGTAGTCACTCGAATTCCCGCGATAGCTGCGGGTGGAGGATCGTACCATGATTCCCAGCGGATCGAATTCGGTGGCTTGCAAACTTTTGCCGAGGAGATTGGGCAAAACTGACTTGCCAGGAGCCGCGAGATCCAGCGCGGGCACGGGGATGCTGTTCGAGTGGTGTTTGGTTCCAGTACGAAAACAGAGAAAAGAGAAAGCCGAAGCCAGCCGCTGCAGCGGCGTGGGGCGAGTGCTGGTTAAAATCCAGACGTAGCGCAGACGTTCGGTCTCGGGATCGTTGGGGTCACCCAGAGTATCGCGGAGCACGCTGAGGATGGGGATGTCCTGGCGATCGCCACTCGACGCTGGATCTTGAATTTTCCCGAAGACCGTAACCAGTTCCGCGCCGCCTGCCACTGGATCGCGCTCAATACGAAAGCTGGGGTTATTCCCAGGCGTAAGTAGGATTGCGGACTCCACCGTGCGGTCTTCTAATTTGGGTAGATCTGGCTGGTCCAAGACCGGTAAGCCCGCCAGAATTACTAAGAGAAGCTCCGGAAGCACGCCCTTTTCTCTTAACCTATCAAAGCTATGGATGCCTCGGCAAGAGTTGCCGTTTCGAGTGTAAGCCCAATAAATTTAGCGCGCCTGTCCGATAAGCAAAGTGTGGGGCAGGTTGGTAACCTGCGCGCGGTTGTCAACCGCGCAGGTTTTGCACCGAACAGCCTAGGGGAGATTGCGAATAGCATGACGGTTGGCAAGAAACTAGCAATCAGCTTCGGGACCTTGCTCGGAGTTTCCGCTCTATTGGGATACTCTTCGCTCGAAACGGTCCGCCGGCTGGGCGGAATGCTGGATACGGAGGTTAACGAAAACGCGCGGACGGCGGATCTGATCAGTGCTATCAAGCTACAACTTCATGAAATGAAGGTGCTGGCGACGGCAACCCAATTTTCTTACGCAGTCAGCAGAGTGTTGAAGGTGGACGCGCGCCAGGCGAAGACCGTGGAGACACTGGGAGAATGCGCGTCGTGTCATGCTTTCGGCGAAGCGGGGCAGCATCGGCAGGGTTTCGCCGCTCTGGCGGATCGCGCCAATGCATTATTCAACGAAGTACGGCCATTGGTACATAGCGAGAAAGCGCGTAGCTCGCTTGCGGTGATCGGTCCGGCGATCAATGAGTGGCGGCAGATATTCGACCAGTACCTCGATTTCGCCGCGAAAGACGAATTTGCCAGCGGTCATGCATTGGTGACGGATAAAATGGAACCGCTGCTCGATCGCGTCAACGGGGCGGCTCAAGCGCTGGAAGCTGAGCAGCAAACTCTGCGCACCGCTACGAAAGCGTCAGCGGAAACCAATGTTACCCGGTCGAGGTGGGCCACGTTAGCGCTGATCGCCATCAGCATATTGTGCGGGATTGTGGTGGTGGTTGTGATCCGAGAGATTAATCGGCTGCTGCGGGAGATTGCCGCCGAACTCAACCAGGGAGCTGGGCGGGTCTCGGGCAATGCCGAGGAGCTGCGCGAGGCGAGTCACACTTTGGAGCGGGGAGCGTCCGAGCAAGCGGCGGCTCTGGAGCAAACCTCCGCTTCGAGCGATCAGGTTAATCGAACCGCCCACCAGAATGCGGAGCACTCGGCGAAGGCCACCGGTCTCATCAAAGATGTTCGGAACCACATGCTTGAGACCAATCAGGTGCTGGACCAAATGATGATGGCGATGCAGGAGATCGGTCATTCGAGCGATCGCATTTCGAAAATCATCAAGGTGATTAATGAGATCGCCTTCCAGACCAATCTTCTGGCATTGAACGCCGCGGTGGAAGCGGCCCGCGCGGGCGAGGCTGGTATGGGATTCGCTGTGGTGGCCGACGAGGTTCGCACGCTAGCCCGGCGCTGCGCCGAAGCAGCCAAAGACACCGAAGGTCTGATTGGCGAGTCGATGGCGCGGTCCAAAGATGGCCAGACGCATCTCGATCAACTCACCGAACGCATCCGGTCTATCGCGCAGGGTACCGAGGCCGTCACCACGCTGGCGGATCTGGTGGAAAGCGGCAGTTTGCAGCAGGCTCAGTCTATGCAGGAGATCGGGAAAGCCTTGCTGCACATGCAGTCCATGACCGCAAAAACAGCCACGAACGCCGAGGAAAGCGCCGGCATGGGCGCGCGGCTGAGTGAGGAATCGAAGTCATTGCAGAGCGTAGTGCAGCGCTTGGATGTCCTGGTGGGCGGGTCGCACTAACTGATTTCTCAGTTCCCGCTGACCACGCTTTCGGCTGCAAGAACGTCGTGGTGCGCATTCAGGATCACGCGCTTCGGTTTCTTCGGCAGAATCACTCTGAATTCGGGCGCAGTCTGGTTCCCAATCAATCCTATCGATCCCAAGCGCGTGAGATTTCCATCGAAGTCCAGGTAGACCGGCACTCTCATGCGGAACGTATCCGCAACGCCACTCTGCGTGATTTTGCCCGTCAGCGTGACTTTGCCACCGTCGGCGGGCGCGATTGAGTATTCCATGCGATAACTGGGAATGTCGGTGCCATAAACCCATTCGCGGATGAACCAATCGGCGCGGCCATTTGCTTCGAGATCCATGTCTTTGCGCATGTGCCGGTTTACGGCGGCGAGAAAATCTTCGGTGGAGGCGTTCTTTCCGGTATTGGTAGTCACGAAGTCGTGCATCAGGGCGATGAAATCCTGGTCGCCTGTCTTGGGATTCCACATCAGCGAGCGCAGCATATGCAGAACGTAACCGCCCTTGGAATAAACCAGCTTCTGATAGGCGCTGCCGGTACGAAAGGTACTCAGGCGCAGCCCCATCCATACCGGTCCCGCATCGTTAGCGCTCTGGCCGAATTGATTTTTTTCCAGGATCGTCTTGCGGGCGCGCTCCCAATACTGATCGAATTTGTCCTGCTTCTTCTCCGTAGCCTGCAGGAAGAGGCCGGCCGAGAAATCGGCGAATCCTTCCGAAAGCCATTGATCGTGATACGTGGCCCAACCTACCAGATGTCCCCACCATTGATGCGATACTTCATGCGGCGTCACTTCATCAATGAACTCGGCGAAGCGGAAGGCGTTGCCGCCCAGCAGCGACCAGCGCTGGGTTCCGTCCAGGAAAGCGCTCACCGGCAGGTAGACCAGCGTCGGCCAGGACTGTCCGAAGTTGAATTCAGGCTGCTGCGTAATGGCGATTCGGCCATAGGGCAGCGCGCCGAACCAAAGTTGAAACAGGCGGATGGAATTGAGCGCATCCACCAGCGCGTTATCGGCCATGGCCGACGGAGCCATGGTTCCGAAGCCGTGATTTTGCAGATAAGCGGGTACCTCTGAGGTGGCATAGGCCTCCAGCTCGTACTTGCTTTCCGGATCGTCGCGTTCTTTCTTCTTGTAGTCGCCGTAGTTGAATCCGGCCACGGCGAGTGGAGTTTCGGAAACCCACTCGGATGCGGCGTAGTCGCCCTCGCGCCACTGTTTGACCAGCTTTCCGACGCCGACCAACGTATAACGCTTAGGCACCTTGAAAATCAGGTCGAATGTAGCGCGGTCGCCAAATGCCGCCACGCTCGGATACCAACTGGTGCGCGCTCCCACGGAAAAACTGCCGTTGCCGGCGTCGGAAAGCACCTTGTTGCCTTCGTACTCAATGTGCAGCGTATAGGGCTGTCCCTTCACAGTGGGCTGAGGGAGCAGCGCATAAAAAGAGCCGTCCTCCTTGCGGCCCTCCTGGATGAAGGCGGCGTCTTTGCCATCCGCCGTGGATACACGCGACACACGAAGCGAAGGCAGCAATCCAAAATCGAGGACGCGGTCACCATCGCGCAGTGCTTGAAACGCTACGTCGGCGCTCGCGGTAAGATGGCCGTTCCCGGCAATCGCGGTTTCGATGCGGTAACTCTTGAGCGCGATGATGCGTTTGTCCTCATTCGAACTCGCCGTATGATTCTTCCACTCGCTGCTGAGGTGGGTGAGATAGAGAATCCCCTCGTGCTCACCAGCTGGATCGAGATGAATCAGCCCCACTTCTTCCGGCGATGGCATATGGCGCATGGCGCCGCGAGGAGCAATCAGAAACCGCAGGTCGCGATAACGGCGGCCACGCAGATACGCACTGAATGAGGGCGGGGAATTGGGGTTGTACAACTCGGCCAGAAGCTCGGCCTCAACATTGGGGATTTCCTCATCGCCCAGCGTGTATTCCAGATAGCTGCGCGGGTTCTCTGTGCGATGCCGCATGCGGTGATGGAAATCGTTCAGGACCTCGTCGATGCCGGGACCTGTGGTAACTACGGCGCCCTGCTTCTTCAATTCCTGGTAGGTGCCATCGGTGAAGCAGAGCACAGCGGAGTCGAACTCTTCGTCCAAGGTGCGGTTCCCCGTCAGCATGTGAAGATAATTGCCTTCCAGCGGGACGGCCGGGTCCAGATGAAATGTGGCTTGGCCCAGAAAGACGCCCATGGCTACGCGTCCTAATACCGGAGGAAGGAAACCAATGAGTCCCGAGCGAAAGTGAAGTTCGCCGACATCGCGCCGCAGAGAAATATTCTCCACTCGAATGAACTCGACGGTGCGCGCATCTCGCAGAGCGCGATATTCGGGGTCTGAATTCGCGAGCGAAGAACGCTTGCCTGGAACTTCCACCACGGTTTCCTGGACCTGGATTTTGAGTTGAATATCGACGTCCAGCTTCGGCACGGCGCCGACCGTAACTGTTCGCCGGGCTGTTTCGAATCCCTGTTGCCGCACGGTGATCTGGTAGTCACCGGGCGCGAGTCCATCGATAGAAAAATGACCCTGACTGTCCGTTTTGGCTGTCTTTGCCTCGGAAGTGGCGGCATTAGAAATAGTCACTTCGGCGCCAGCGACCACGGCGCCGCTCGGATCGCGAACGGTCCCCTGGATAGTGGCTGCGGCAGCCGGCAGGCACAAAACGGACAAAATCAGCAAAACGAGAAATTTTGGCACGCACGCTCCGGGAGTTGTCCGAAATTAATTTGTCGGGATACGGAAACGATAACACGGATAAGGGGGTGGGGCTACCGTTGACTGGCTTCGCCCGCCAGCACACGCCGATTAAATCCCGCCGATTGCCCCCGCGGCACGCTCAATGACTGCCATTCGCTGTGCTTGAAGTGCTTTGCGAGCAACACAATTTGTCCGCAATGATACGAGTAATGAGCCACCTGGCGATTAATGGCCTGCATCACCGAATGGGCCTCTCCGCGAATGGTTACGGTCCGCTGCAGATCCTGTTCCGAGAGTGGTTCCAGAGCGCCGAAGAGGTATCCCCAGCCTTCTTCCCAGAGCGCGAGCAGCGCGGCGCGCGTCGCAGGGGGATCCTCGAACTCAGAATCCCGGTTGCGATCTGGCTTCTCTCCATCACTGGTCAAAAAATCTGTCCAGCGAGATCGCATGTTGCCAGCCATGTGCTTCACAATTTGCGAAATTGAATTCATCTCGTTGTCCAGGACGGCGACCAGCTGTTCATCCGTAACTTGCGCCATCGCTCTTTCCGCCAGGTTCTTGTAGTAGCGGAAAACCGCGAGCGAATCTTCCAGATAAGAATTCGTAAATTTCAACGCCATCGAATTACCCTCTGCTGGATGCTTGCCGCCCGCGCCCGGGAACCACATCCACTTGCAGCATTGGATCCGCCGCAGGCACTTCGGTCACCGGCAGCCCCAGCTCCCGCCGCACGATGTTAGTTCCCTGCGCGATAGCGCTAGCCTTATAAAATGCGATCTCGCGGTTGGAACCTTGCCGCCCGAAGCCGCAATCGCTGGATACAAGCAACTTTTCTACTGGAATATACTGCAGCGCCTTTCTGATCTCATTCGCCACTTCCTCCGGCCGATCTGCTTGCAGCGAGCGATGGCTCACTGCACCGATGCAGATCTTCTTCTTCAGACTATTGCGGAACGGGGCAAAGAGCTCGATATCCTTCTGGTTGCGGTCCTTCATTTCGAGCGTCCACACATCGCCGCGGCAGCGTTCCAGATAAATCTCGATCGAATTCGCATAGCTGGTATCTTCCATCACGCGCTGCATGTTTGGATTTCCCCAACAGGTGTGGATCCACAGCTCGACGTCGTCCAGCCCGTCGACTTCGCGATTGAACGCGTCCACCATGAACTGCACCTCTTCGTGATCCTTACCGTAGGTGTTGGCCATGAAGTGGAAAGTTGGCTCTTCAATCTGGATGCACCGGCATCCGGCATCTCGCAGCGCCAGCAATTCCTTGTTCATCGCCACGGCCATGTCCCAGATCACTTCGCGCTTGTCTTTGTACTTCGGCGTGTGGATGTCCAGAAACAGCGCCATCACCTGCGAGCAGCAAGTGCCGAACTTCACCGGCTTGCGCGTCCGGGCCTGCGCCAGCCGCCAAATCTTTGGATAATCCAAGGGCCGGTGCTCGATTTTGTCCACGACATGCGGCCAACGCCAGCCTGTATAAATCTCATTAAGAAGCGATCCAGGGGGATAGTGCAACCACGGCGCCGTGGTCTCCTCCGGCTGCAAGTGATCGCCCTCGAATCCGGCCCAGCGCTGCAGCGGATAGTGATGCCAGGCGCGGCCGGCCAAATCTTCGTCCACGTGGAAATCGGCATGATTCAGAATGTCCAGGCCCGCGCGCTCCTGATCGCCGATCACCACCGTCAACGCATCCTGGAACTTCTCGCGAAAGCGAACGTCCAGCATGCAGGTGTCTAGCCCCCGTCCCCACATGCTCACGTCGAACCAGCGCGGGCGCGGAAACGACCCGGTCACGGTACACGGCAGCACCAGGCCGGCGGTTGCAGTAAACATAGCGATTCCTTCGACTGAATTGTAGTCCAAAAACCTGAGTGCGGGGGCGTCGCTCAGTGCCGATGGAGAAGGCTGGTCCTGACAAGATGCTTAATGTCGGGTTTAAATTCGTTCCAGAGATTACCTTCAGCGAATCCCAAAAGATCTCGCCCAGCGAAACTCCACGTGCCCGGATGATGCGAGTTTTCTCGCCCTGGAAGGCTGGTATTGATGATCATTCCGCTACCCACGGCCGCCACGATGTTGGCAAGTGCAATGTCTTTGCCGCGCGGAGTCTCTAAAACGAACGTGCTGATAAGTGCATGTCCAGTGCGCCTCCAGACGTTGTGACTCAGCGACGGCTTATAGCGCACGTCTTCGTGGAGTGCGGCGGCCGCGCCAGCTTGAATGCCGTACGTCGCCAATCTTTGGGTGAAGGAAGCCACCAGATGGTTGGTGAACCGGTCGGTGCCGTGTCCCCAAACAGAGCTCGGACTGAATAGCTGGAAAAAGGCTGAAGAAACCACCGAAGAGGCATACGGCTGTACCTGGGTCACTGTTTTGTCCGTGAAGAGCGTGAGCCGGTCGCTCGCGGCTAGTGGGAGGGCCGGTTCCGGTGGGGTCGCAAGCGGGCTCGAAAACGAAAGCTCGAGATTTTCAAACATTCGATCCTGGTCGTTGTTCTGAAACGTGACCTTGTGATGCACCACCTCGCCTAGATGGACCATCCGGCTCCCTAAGGTTTGAGCGCCATGTCCGTCTAGGTGCACCCAGGCCTGTAGCGGTTCATCCGGTACCTTGCGGAAGATTGCGTGCAACGAGGGCGAGCTGTTTTCCCGGCAGCTTTGGATTGATGCGGCATGCGTATGTGCCAATCGAAGAAGAAACGAATCCTGTGTCCACTTCGCAGGATCACTTAAACAACTCTGTAACAATTCTTCGGCGCCGCCAGTCACTTCGACGTTCTTGGCCTTCTCGACGCCGAATGCAAGCTGTGGCAAGTCGCCACGTGTAAGCCTGTATTGGATATTGGACTTGATGCTGTGTTCGCCAGGCTCCTGCGCCATGCCAGCCAAGCTGGATAGCAAAGCCCAGAATATAGCCGGCGAGCACCGCATACATAGGCCAGTGAGGACGAAATGACTATAGAGGAATGGTGAGTGATTGTCTGTATAAAAATGCTCACTTTGCAGCTGCGCCATCCGGTTGTAGCTCGGTAACGCGCTTGCTGCGGGTTACAATTAAACACAATCAAGAAAGATCCAATATCGACTTATGGCGAAAAGACTTCTCCTTATCGCGTTGGTCTCCGTGGCAGCCGGCTTCCCTCAGACGAATCAGCGAGACAAAGTCAAAGAGGACCGCATCGTCCAGCAATTAACCACGGTGGCTCCCCAGGCGGTGGATGACTTTCGCAACGCCACTGTTGCCATGGACCGCGCGGATTGGCCGGGCGCGGCCGCGGGTTTTCGCAAAGTCGTTCAAAAAGCGCCGAATTTCTCGCCTGGCGTGCGTCGTCTCGGAATTAGTCTGGTCGAATCTGGGGAACGCGTCGAGGGCCTGAAGCTTCTGAACCAGGCGATTGCCCTCGATCGTTCGCCGGAGAATCTCATCAGCCTCGCGCAGTGTCTTGGAATATCCAAGACTCCAGGCGAGACCACGCCGGAGGAACGCGAGACCGCATTGGGCATAGCCAAGGAGGCTGCCCAGTTTCCCAGCACTGCGGGCGATCCTTCCTACCCAACCCTGGTTGCGCAATTAGCGCTGCAAGCCAACGAGCTCCCCGATTTTCGGCAGGCACTCGGTCAACTCCGCCGCGAATATCCGAATCTCATGCTAACGCACTATTTTGCGGCGTTTGATGCCGCGCTGAAGGAGGAGTGGGGCACGTCCGAAGACGAGATCCGCAAGGCCGGATCGCTTGGTCTTCCGAAAAGCGCGGTGGACGGATTTTTGCAAAGCACGTCAGTGGGCGCACACGCGCGCGCCTGGCGCTGGGCAAAATATTCAGCGTTCCTGGTGGGAGCCTGGGCACTGGCGCTAGCGTTTCTTCTGATCGCAGGCAAATATCTCTCTGGCCGCACCCTCGCATCCATCGAAACCGCTGATCCGAACTCCAGCCTGTCACCCAGCGAGGCCTCCATCCGCGGGTACTACCGTTCGTTGATCCAGTTTGCAGGAAGCTATTACTACATTTCTCTGCCTGTGGTGATCTTGCTGGTGATCGCCGTGGCGGGCTCGGTGATTTACGGATTTTTGCTTCTCGGGCGTATACCGATCCGGCTGATTCTAATCCTGGGTGTAGGCGGACTCATCACGATTTGGAAAATGATCCAATCGCTGCTTGTCAAGATTGCAACAGAAGACCCTGGCCGCGCTCTCACCCGCGAGGAGGCGCCGGCGCTTTGGGGGGTCGCCGACGAAGTGGCAGCCAAGGTGGGCACTCGTCCCATCGACGATATCCGTGTTACGCCGGGCACCGAAATGGCGGTGTATGAGCACGGCTCGCGGCGCGAACGCGAGCTGGATCATGCCAAACGCATCCTGTTGATGGGTGTCGGGCTCTTGAACGGATTCCAGCAGCCGGCGTTTCGGGCCGTCCTGGCGCATGAGTACGGCCACTTCTCGCATCGCGACACTGCCGGTGGTGACGTCGCTCTGCGCGTGAATCAGGACATGATGAAGTTCGCGGTCGCCATGGCCCAGCACGGGCAAGCGGTGTGGTACAACATCGCCTTCCAGTTCCTGCGGCTTTACCATTTCATCTTCCGGCGCATCACTTATGGAGCTACGCGGTTGCAGGAAGTGTTAGCCGACCGCGTGGCGGCCCGCTTGTATGGATCGCTGGCCTTTGAACAGGGACTTACCCACGTCATTCGACGGAGCGTCGAGTTTCAACACGAGGCGACCCAGGAAATCGAACGCGCCAAACAAGCCTGCCGTCCATTGCGCGATCTCTACGCGCTCGAAGCTTCGTCAGAACCAAGCGTGGATGAGGAAGTTAGCAAGGTGCTAGCTGCGCCCACCACTGAAGACAACACGCATCCCGGTCCCGCGGATCGCTTCCGTTTAGTCAGCCGAGTGACAACGCCCTCCGACGTTCCGGCCGAAGGCGCGGTGTGGGACCTGTTCCCGGATCGTTCGAAACTGACGAGCGAAATGAGCGCCATGGTTCAAGCCCGGTTGACCTAGTCGTACCCAGGCCTAACTTTACCCATAGGCCGTCTTCCGGAGAAATTCTTCCTAACCAAACGCCTCCCGCTCCGTACGTAGGTATAGAGTGGCGTATTTCTAAAAGGTCCTTGCACTCGATCATCTACCGGAGTAGAATAGCTGGGAAGAAACCGATGCCCAAACGAAACGCACCCCCGCTACAAGGCGAAATGTTGCAAGGCACGCTCGACATGCTGATCTTGAGGACGCTGGCGCTAGGGCCCGCGCATGGCCACACCATCGCCTATGCCATTGAGCGCGGATCGAAGGATGTCCTCGAAGTTGAACATGGGTCGCTGTATCCCGCGCTCCACCGGATTGAGGATCGCGGCTGGATCGCGTCCTTTTGGGGGACGTCCGAAAATAACCGCAAGGCCCGTTATTACCGCTTGACGCCCTCGGGACGGAAGCAGTTAACCGTGCAAACCAATCGCTGGGATGAGCTGGTGCGCGCCATCAATCGCGTACTGCGCCCGGCGGCAACGGAGTAAACGCCATGGCCTGGACTCGCTTCTTGCGCCGACGTCGCTGGGATGAAGAACGGTCCCGTGAACTCGACGCGTATTTGCGAATCGAAACGGATGAGAATATCGCGCGCGGGATGTCCCCAGATGCCGCGCGGCACCAGGCGCATAAAAAGCTCGGCAATCCTACGCGGATTCGGGAAGAGATCTACAGTCTGAACAGCCTCGGATTCGTGGAAACGATGTGGCAGGATTTGCGCTACGCTCTCCGGCAGCTCGGAAGAAGTCCCGGATTCACGGCTGCAGCGGTGTTGTCGCTCGCGCTAGCCATCGGCGCGAATACGGCCATCTTCAGTCTGCTCGATCAGGTCCTGCTGCGTCCGCTTCCCGTGCACGATCCGCAAAAGCTTGTGCTGCTCAACTGGCAAGGACTGTTCTACGGTCACAGCATGAGCGACGACATGTTGTCCTACCCCCTGTACCGTGATATTCGCGATCACAATCAGGTGTTCACCGGGCTCCTCGGCTATCATCAAATGGCGTTCGGCGTGGGCTATCAGGGGCAGATCGAGCGTATCTCGGGCGCACTGGTCTCGGGAAATTACTTCGATGTGCTGGGAGTCCCGGCATTCCTCGGCCGCACCTTCTCTCCGGATGACGACCGGATTCCCGGCGGCCATCCGCTGGCAGTTCTCACCTACGATTTCTGGGTGGACCGCTTCCATTCCAACCCTAACGTTGTGGCCGGAACCATAACCATCAACGGTTCTGCTTTCACTGTCATCGGAGTGAGCGCGAGAGGATTCACGGGTCTCGAAGTAGGTGGCCCGGTGAAAATTCTGGTTCCCATGATGATGCGGAACCAAGTAACCGCGGAGTCGTGGACCAGCATGTTTGGTCTCGACACTCGCCGCGGCGGCTGGGTGCGAGTGCTGGGGCGCCTAAAACCCGGTGTCACCATTGCGCAGGCCAAAGCGGCGCTGCAGCCGCTCTTCCATTCGATTCTCGAAACGGAAGTGCGCGATAAGGAATTTGCCGGCGCAACGGCCGATACCCGTAAGGAGTTTCTGCGCTCCTCAATGGATGTTAAGTCGGCGTCGAGCGGCTACTCGGACGCGCGGGAACAATATCAGACGCCTTTGCGAGTTTTGATGGGGATGGTCGGCATGGTTTTGTTGATCGCCTGCGCTAACGTTGCAAACCTGCTTCTGGCCCGCGCCGCAGGCCGAGGACGTGAGATT
>JBEKJJ010000036.1:0-50390 GCA_050011295.1 Bryobacteraceae bacterium | reverse complement strand
AAATTCTCGGTCTTGTCGTTGGCGACGTAGATGTCGGGGTAGCCGTCGCCATCGAAATCGGCCGCGGTGACTCCCATGGTGCGGCCCTTGAACGCGGCGATGCCGGCCTTCTCGCTCACATCCTCGAACCCGCCATGACAGTTGTTGTGGAATAGGAGATTCGAATCGGCCTGATAATCCAACGGACCGGGATAGTTGTCGGCGGGATAAAAGGCGCGGTAGGCGGGATCGAACTTCACGTAACGTCCAATGAAGAGATCCACGCAGCCATCGTGATCGTAATCCAGCCAGGCGGCGCCGATGGCCCATCCTTTGACATTGATGCCGGCCTTCGCCGTGACGTCTTCGAACGTTCCGTCGCCGCGGTTGCGATAGAGCGTTACGTGACCGTACGAGGTGACCAGCAGGTCTGTATAGCCGTCGTTGTCGAAGTCGGCCGCGATCGCGGAGAACGAAAAGCCGTCGCCGCCCACGCCCGCCTGATCGGTGACGTCGGTGAAGGTGCCGTCGCCGTTGTTGCGATAGAGGTGATTGTGGGGCGCCGTCGCGGGCGGCTTTCGCAGCGGATAAGGATGCATGCCGGCCTCAAGCGGGCGTCCGCTCACGACGTAGAGATCCGGCTTACCGTCGTTGTTGTAGTCGAACCAGACGCAGCCCGCGCCAGTGGATTCCACGAGCGATCCGAGTTGTTCCGCGCCGAAAGAATGGGTGAAACGGATGCCGGACTGCGCGGTTACATCTTCAAAGCGGATTGGTGCGACGGCTCGGTCGGCTGCCATCAACGTAAGGCCTGCAAACAGGAAAATGATTAGCTTCATTTCGCCTCCAGCATTTTCACGGGTGTAGTGGTCTTCAGGAGAATGCCGGGCACTTTGTTTTCCGGCGCGTGTTCGGGGCCGGCATGGCAGCCCACGCAGATTCTCTGTTCACTCGGGCGCATCCAGAACCAGTCGTGCTGGGCGCGAATAGTGCGGCCAGCGGCGTCCAGGAGTTCCATGCGGATGGGCTTGTCGGCCGGGACTTCGATGAAGAATGACCCATCGGGTTCGACGGCTGTTTCGCCCAGAAGCTGCGGGGATTCGCGATTGTCCTCGGTGTACACTCGGACTCTGTGGAGCGGCGTCTCAGGCAGCGGAGTGCGCGAGACGTGGGCGTTCAGGCACAGAAGATTACCCGTGGTGCGCGTTGGGACAAGGCCCGAGGGGAAGCGGGTTGGGGCTGCCCGGGGTGCAACGATCACGGGATCCACGGAGTTGGCGTTTTGCGGAGTATCGAGAGGTGCAAGGTGCTTCCGGGCGGCGTCCCAAAGATATAGGCCGAAGTATCCGGAAACGGCGCGCTCGGAGACGATCCAGGTGCCGGGTGAGATTTCGGCTATCGGACCGGTAAGCTGCGGAGCGTCGGCCACCTGTTCGGCAAGAGCTGAGGTGAACCGCGCGAGTCCACCGGCTCCGAGATCGAAAATCAAATCGCCCGAAGAAACCTGCCGGCCGTTGCCGCGATCGGGTCCGTGATCGCAACGGACAGCCTCGACGCCCGTTCCGTCGGGATACACCGTGTATAGCTCGCGTTTTGCCGTGCCTGCTTCGAATAGAATGCGGCCGTCGCGGAGAACGTCGTCGGTGAGATAGCGCTTGGGCACAAAGGACAGGCGCTGCGTTTTGCCATCGGCGAGCGATGCAGTTTCAATGAACGACTCCCGCGGCTCCACGCGCGTGTACACGATGCGATCTTCGGGGAGATAAAACGGACGTATGCAATCGGTGTCGCCCGAGGTGATTTGACGCGGGGCGCCGCGGAGCAGCGGCAGTTCCCAAATCTGCCAGGGCGTTGAACGTGTGCGTCGGCCGGCGAACAGCACGCGCGCGCCGTCAAAGGAGATGTTCGCATCGGCCGTCGCATAGAAGCCGGGGACGACGGGGCGGCGCGAACCGCTGGATGCGAACATCAACGCAGCGCCTTCGGGAAAACGGTCGCGGCCTTCGAGCCAAGCTCGGGGTTCGTAGCGTGGGGCTTCTGTGAATATATAAGTTGCCAGCAGAATGGCGATCTTAAGCACAGACGCAAACCCCCTTGCGGCGCTCGGACCAGATGCCGGCGAACGGCTGAATGTCGAGCATCAATTCGCGAAATTCCTGGAAGCTGAGCGACTGCGCGCCGTCGCTAAGCGCGCGATCCGGGTCGGGATGAACCTCGATGATGAGGCCGTCGGCGCCTATGGCGACTGCGGCGCGGGCCACTGGAGGGATAAGCTCGCGAACTCCCGTGGCGTGACTCGGATCGACGATGACCGGAAGCCCAGTTAGACGCTGGAGCAGAGGAACCGCCACGATATCGCAGGTGTTGCGCGTGGCCGATCCGAAGGTCCGGATGCCGCGCTCGCATAAGACAATTCGTGAGTTTCCGTATTGGCGCATCGATTCGGCGGCCTCGGCCATCTCTTCCACGGTCGCCGACATGCCGCGTTTGAGTAGAATAGGTCTGCCGGAAGCTGCTGCCGCGGCAAGTAATGCCTCGTTCCCCATGCTGCGCGAACCGATTTGGAGCATGTCGGCGTACTCGGCGACCAGGTCCACCTGCGTATCCGACATGACTTCGGTCACCACCGGCAATCCGGTTTCCCGGCCCGCGCGGGCCAATAGTTTTAGGCCATCGGCGCCGAGCCCCTGAAACGCGTAAGGCGAGGTCCTTGGTTTAAATGACCCACCCCTGAGCATTTTCGCGCCAGCTTGCGCCACAGCTTCGGCAGTCCCCAGGATTTGCCGCTCTGACTCAACCGCGCACGGGCCTGCGATTACAACAAAGTCCATACCGCCAAACTCGACTTGTCCCACCCGCACAGTCATCTGTCGATTCCCTGACTGGTAGCTGGCGGAGCAATTCGTCCTCCGTTGTGCATGTCGTTGAATTCTAATGGGTTTATATTAGACAGCAGTCGTCGAGAAAGGCGCTACACAAAGGCGATATTGGTGCGTGTCGGTCGGCGTTTATGATCCATGGCGACCGTCGCAGCCTTCAGCGGCGATTGCGATGCGCGACATAAATGTGGGGCCTTTTGAGGAATGTTGCCGAGCCGCGACCGGGAGGGAGCGATACCAGGAGTGCCGCTAGTTCTCGCGTCGTGGTATCGCTTCCTGCCGGTCGCGGCTCTGTTTATCGTATATGCCTACGTACTTTCCATTCTCCAGGCGCGGTTCCTGTACGGCTGATCTATGCTGGTAGCGATGGCGTGTGGCGTGCAGAGGCCGAGGATAAAAATGCGAATTTATGCGGCAGCCTCATTCCTGTTCTTGACCGCGTGTCTGAACGCGCAGCCTGACGCCTGCGACAACATGCCGGCTACGACGCCCAAAGACATCAACGCCCTGGCGAGCACGGGGCTCGCGCTCTCCCACGCCGAGAAGTACGACGCCGCGGCAGTCTGTTACCGCAAGATCCTGGCAATTGACCCGAATATTCCGCAAATCCAGCTCAACCTCGGCTTGGCCGAGTTCAAGAGCGGGCGTTTTCGCGAAGCGGCGGAGCGTTTCCAGACGGTGCTGAAACTCGATCCCAAAAATACGCAGGCACCCACCCTGCTGGGCATGAGCTACTACGGCGGCCGCATGTTCGAAGAGGCCGCAACGAACCTGGAGATTGCGCTTGCCGCCGACCCGGAAAACGCGCAGCTGCACTATTACTTCGCGCAAAGCCTATTGTCGTCCTCGCAGTACGAGCGTTCGTTGCCTGAGTATCAGTGGCTTGAGAAGCACGACCCCGATAATGCCTCCACGCATGTGCTCATGGCAGAGGCGTTGGATGGTCTCTCGCGCCCGGAGGAAGCCATCCTGGAGCTCGAGGCTGCCATCGCGAAATCGCCCACCGAGGCCAACGTGCATTTCGCCATCGGGTATATCTACTGGACGCAGCAAAAGGACAAGGAGGCCGAACGCGAATTCCGTCTGGAACTGGATCACGACCCAGCCAATGCGCAGGCGTGGGCCTGGCTAGCCGACGTGCTGATTCGCCGCAACGACTTTCAGAAGGCGAAGCCACTTCTCAACAAGGCAGTCTCTCTCGACCCGAGCGTCCGTATCGCGCATCTCGATCTCGGAATCTTCTATGAGCAGGCAAAACTGTACGACCGCGCCGTTAAGGCGCTCCAAGAAGCCATACGGCTGGATGGTTCCAAGGCCGATGCCCATTTCCGTCTGGCGCGGGTGTACAAGGAAGCGGGTAAACCTGCCGAATCCCGGGCCGAATTGGCCATTGTCCATGAATTGCGCGAGCAGAAAAACGAGGATAATCTGCAGAAGGTGACCGGTCACGCACCCGCGCTGCAGCCGGATAAGTAGGCTGGGACGGGCTCCCAACCCCGTGACCTCACGGAAGTCGCCGGAGTAGGTGCGATAGCCTCATTTCCCGTCTTGGAACACGCTGTACGGTGAGCTAGGGATGCTTCAGTCTTGCGTATTCATCGTAGAAGAACGCGTCCAGTGCGTAGGCATCCGGCAGCCCGCTGGCAAACTTGAACTCCTTCATCCTCTCAGCGAAATAGATGAACTTGCCGGCGCGAGAACCTCCCCTCGATGCTATGTAGCCGAATTCCTTCAGCACCTTTTTCATTGCGCCGTTGTAGACTGCCCATTCAAGCGGAGCGTGGACGGCGAGGATCTTGGTGATAGTGTTCAAACCAAGGCCCGCGATGTGGAATCGCCCGTTTTTGGAGAGAAATTCGTTCAGAATCGTCGGAACGTCTCCACCTTGCGATACCAGAGCCCTGAGCCCCTCCTGGAGTCGACCCTTCCTTGTAAAGATGGTGTCGCGCCGGACGGCAATCAAGTGGCCAAGAGCCATTATGGAATAGAAATCCGTCCATCCTTTCTTGTCGAAGTCGAAAGCGGGATACCGAAGAGCTTGCCTGATGCGGCCACCGCCCTTTTCCCGGTCCTTGTACGCTTCTTTAAAGCCGGGTGAGTCCAAGAATTTTTTTGCGGCTGAAACGGCATAGTCCCAGCGCTTCATGAAGGCGGCGTCTTTGGCCCGGTATTCGTCTTCGACCCGCTGTCGCTGCTTGTCGAGGGCCGGTGCTACGTCGCGCCGCGTCTTCCACGCGCGCGTGTAGCGCGCGACGAGCGGATCAGTGAGCAGCCTGGCCGGGCCGCTGGAAAAAGTGGCGTCAAACCATTTCCGCAACTCTGCGAGCAACGTAGTCGACTCAACGAACACAGCACATTCGATATTTCCATGCAAGCCGCCTTGCGACAAATTGCCGGACCCAACGATTGCGAAACTCCTTCGGCCATCGACGATCAGCACCTTGGGATGGAAGGTAATCCGGCTTTCAGCGTGGTAAAGTTTTGCTTCCAGTTTGCCCGGGCTAACGAGCTTTAGCCATTCGGCGAGCACTTTGGGCTCTGTCTGGAGAAAGCTCGTGCCTGCCAAGAGCCGCACCGTCTTGGCGCTTGATCCCGAGATTGCGGCTGCGACCTTTTCCCATCCCGATTGGTGGGCAAATGCTGTGACGAGGCGAATCGCATCCGCCGATGCAATCTCGGAGCAGAGGTCGAAGGATCGGGGGACGCCGATGACGACAGCGGGGCCGTCAGGCAGAAGCTGAAAATTCGGGAAGGAGAAGCTCGCTCCGTGAACGTTCATTTGCGCTCTCACGCGACGTCCCTTGATTATAGTCGCCGGCATAGGGTTTGAAGAAGTTCCTAAAACGCAGGCTTCACAAATCGACGTCATGTTGGTTCATCGGCGCTCTGCCGCCTGGTGAGGACAGTCCGGGCAGAGAAGGGCCCGCCTACCTTCGCGCCGGGCGCCGTGCGATGACTTGCGTCCGAATCGTCGGCTTTCCCTCTTCGATTACGTAGAATTGGTCAGCCTTGACATTATGGAACTCCTGGCGGACCCCGCTCGGCCAGCTTACTTCGATGCTATCGATTTGCGTGCTCTGTCCCAGGCCGAAGTGCGCGCGCGTATCACTCGTTGAAAGATAGCTGCCGGCGCCCGAAATCTCGCGGATCTCGGAAACGCCGCCCGCCTTCACCCGGATGCGCGCGCCCAGGGCGTCGCGATTGCTGCGTGTGCCCACCAGCTTGAAACTCACGAAGTGATTCGTTCCCCCACTGCGGTTCCGCAAGATCGACGGCGGGTCATCATTATTGCCCACCACAATATCCTCGTGGCCGTCGTTGAATAGGTCGCCGAAGGCCGCACCGCGCCCCAGGTGGGGCACTGAAAAACCGGTCCCGTGGGCCTGCGCCTGCGCAGTTACGTCGGCAAACGTGCCGTTGCGATTGTTGCGAAACAGCAGATTGATCTGCTTGTAATGACCCTTCACGGTGGAATTCTCCACGCCCTGATAGACGTGCCCGTTAGCGATGAACAGGTCCACCCAACCGTCGTTGTCGAAGTCGGTGAAGCCGCCTCCGAAGCTCAGGAAGCGCGCGGTGATGGTGGCGATGCCCACCTTGCGGCTGACTTCCTCGAACGTCCCATCGCCGTTATTGCGCCATAGATGGTGCGGCACGTCCTCGAAATCGGAAACATACAGACCCAGTAACCCGTTGTGATCGTAGTCGCCCACCGACAAGCACATGGCCGCCATGCCGCCGCCGTCCTCGGTCAATCCCACGCCCGCCGCGAGGCCGGACTCGGTGAAGGTGCCGTCGTGATTGTTGTGATAAAGGTACATCTCCATCCCATCGTTGGCGACGAACAGATCCGGCCAGCCGTCGTTATCGTAGTCGGATGCGAGCACCGATAGATTTTTACCGTTGGGCTGATAGATCTTCGCAGCCTTGGTGACGTTCGTAAATGTGCCATCGCCGTTGTTGTGATACAACACGTCCGGGCTGCCGCGATACTCACTGGGCGGGCAGCTGGATTCCGCGCCGGCGATCATACAAGTCTGCTTCACTTCCGGGCCGAAGTCCACATAGCCGCCGGCATACAAATCGAGATTCCCATCCCGGTCATAGTCGAAAAAAGTTGCGCCAGTGTGCAGCCGTGTGCCAAAGTCGGCGCCGTCCACGTGCGCCTGCGCGGTCACGTCACTGAAGGTACCGTTTCCGTTGTTGTGATACAGCACGTTTTCGCCGTACTGCGTCACGTACAGATCGGGATAGCCATCGTTGTCGTAGTCGCCGGCCGTGCAGCCCAGGCCATATCCGGTGCCCGGCACGCCGGCTTTGTCGGTCACGTCCGTGAACGTGCCGTCGCCATTATTCCGGTACAGGGCGTTGCGCGCCGCGATACCGCGGTCGTAGAGATCGCGCGCGCTGACGAAGTAGATATCCGGCCAGCCGTCTCCGTCGAAGTCGAACACGCAGACTCCCGGGCCGGCTTCGTCCCTAATATTGGCGACGCCCTGGTTCCCTTTCAGATGGACGAAGCTGACGCCGGCCTGCTTGGTGATGTCATCAAAGCGCGGCGTGGAGTTACCGCCAGGGAGCGATCCAGCAAATTCCGCAGCGAGGAGCCACATCCCTACGCCGATGCCTGCCGCAATCAAAAACCGGATCATCCACACTCAGCCACATTGTAGAGCACGGCGTTAGCGCGGCTCTTTCACTCTCAAGATCTGATCGCCCGGGCCCGACGGCCAATGAATCTCCACCAGGTCCACCGATGTGTTCTGGCCCAGCCCGAAATGCACCGGGCCGGCGCTCGATGACGCGTATCCCACCGCCGTCGAGACGTGATTGTATTGCGCGCCGCTCTTAGTGACGATTTTGATGCGCGCTCCAATGGCATCGCGATTACTCCTGGTCCCCTCCAGCTTGAGCTCCAGCCAATGGTTCGAGCCTGGGCTTCGGTTCATCCAGATTTCAGCCGGTGCGCTGAGCGCGCTCACCACAATGTCCAGTCGTCCGTCACCGTCCAGGTCACCCATGGCTGAGCCGCGGTGCCGCGAGGGCGCCGTGTCGGCGAACCCGGCTTCCGTGGTTAAGGCGGCAAACTGCATGCCGCCCAGATTCCGAAATACAGTGTTATTCTGCGCCACCAGCAAGTGGGACGATGCCAGCAACGATTGCACATGGCCTCGCGAGACAAAGATGTCCTTCCATCCGTCGTTATCGAAGTCAGCGATCATCGGTGAGTAGCCGGACATAGCAGCACTCAACTGGGCCATCTTACTCTTCGAAGTTACTTCGACGAAGCTTCCTTTGCCGGTATTCCTGTAAATGGGGAAAGTTTCTTTGTCCAGGGCTGCCAGGCAGATATCGGGATAACCGTCGTTGTCGAGATCCCGAAAATCCACGCCCATGCCGGAGATATAGGTACCATCTTCCCGCAACGCCACATTGGCGTCGAACGCCACTTCCTCGAATTTTCCACCGCCTTGGTTGTGAAACAAGGAATTGAACAGCTTGTCGTTGGCGATGAAGAAGTCCATCCGTCCTTCCAAGTTGTAGTCCGCCACTCCCACGCCCATTCCCTTGCCGGGATGCTCGCGCAGACCGGAAGATACCGAGACATCTGTGAATGTGCCATCGCCGTTGTTTAGAAATAACTGGTTGGGTGTCTTGCCGTAAAACTTAGGGTGACAATATTCTTTGTGGCCGTTGTCCAGGCACACCGGCTCCTTGTTGCCGTCCCACTGCAGGTAATTCACAACCAGCAGATCCAGAAGGCCATCATTGTTGACATCCACCCACGCGCCGCCCACGGACCACAGCGGGCCGTACTGGGGGTCGGGTTTTGAGGCGAGGCCAGCCTTCGCGGTCACGTCGGTGAACGTGCCGTCTCCATTGTTATGATACAGCGTGTTGTGATACACGCCGCCGACGAATATGTCCTCGTGCCCGTCGTTGTCGTAGTCGCCAATGGCGACGCCGGTATCGTAGCCGGTCCCGGCTAAGCCGGCTTGGGCGGTAACGTCT
This sequence comes from Bryobacteraceae bacterium, assembly GCA_050011295.1. Lineage (GTDB taxonomy): Bacteria > Acidobacteriota > Terriglobia > Bryobacterales > Bryobacteraceae > Palsa-89. The sequence goes on along the minus strand of JBEKJJ010000036.1, from coordinate 41,520 downwards.
CGGAAGTGGCCCGTACCATCGTTTTCGAAGAGGCGGTTCGAGTACTTCCCGGAGTTCTTCTGAAGCGTCTTGATATCGGCCCCATTGGTGAAAAAGATGTCCAGCTTGCCGTCGTTGTTGTAGTCGAAGATGGCCACGCCGCCAGCCATCGTTTCCGGCGCGTGGCGATCGGCCGTTTCACAACTATCCAGCTTGAAATCGATCGGCCGATACTCGAATCGGATGGGGCTCTCGGTCGCCGGAGACGCGGCGGCCAACCAGAGCGCGGCGGCCAACCAGGGCATGGTCACGGCGAGGACCGCCATGCCGGCCGTAAGCGCGGGGGTACCCGTGACAAACCCGCGGCCCGAAAGCTTTGCAACGCGAGACTGTCCGCGCAATTGCATTCGCTTCAGTCTACTCCCCCTACATTCCCCGCGCGCCGCAAATGGTGTGATCGGCTGCAGTAACTCGGTGTCACAATGGAGTTCACACCGAGCAGCCGCCAAAATTACAAGTCGAACGCCACGGGTCCCTTCCGTAACAAGCTCGATAATCCATTGAAAACACAACGAATATACCGTATGTTACCGTAATCCTCTATTAAAACCTAGTAGAACTCCCTATAATCCTGTAGCTTTCAGTTCAGCATCACGGGTCGATTAATTTACCCACATTCATTAAGGAGGGAAAAGTGCATTACGTCAAACCACGTCAGTTAGCGCTACTCTTGATTCTAGTGCTGGCCATCGTATTGCCAGCTCTGGCGCAAGAGGCAACCATTGTCGGAACGGTTACAGACCCGTCAGGGGCTACCATTCCTGGTGTTCAAATTACGATAACCAACTCCGCAACGGGCCAGATTCTCCGGAACGTCAGCAACGAGGCTGGCCAATTCGTCGTCAACGCACTTGGCGTCGGAAAATACACCGTCGCGGCCGAGATTTCCGGCTTCAAAAAGTTCGAACAAAAAGACCTCATCCTCAACGTCGGGGATCGCGCTCGCGTTGATATCGCGCTTCAAGTCGGCGAGTCGAAAGAGAGCGTCAACGTCGAAGCGACCGCTATCAGCGTCCAGGCCGATTCCGGTGAAATCAGCGACGTAGTTACTGGCACGCAGGTCCTGAATCTTTCAATGAACGGCCGCAACCTGTATGAGTTGGCTACGCTCACCCCGGGCGCGGCGTCCGCTTTGCCTGCTTTTAACGGGCCGAGCGCACAGGGCAGCAACGCCATTATCAGTTTCAACGGCCAGCGTCCCGATCACAACCTGTTTATGGTGGATGGCGGCGAAGACTACGACCGCGGTTCGGGCGGCAAGTTCGAGCTCATGCCATCGCTCGACGCGGTAGCCGAATTTCGCGTCCTAACCTCCAATTACTCAGCGGATTACGGCTTAGGTTCCGGCGCCACGCTGTCGATGGTTTTCAAGTCCGGCACGCGGGACTTTCATGGCGGAATGTGGGAATTCTTCCGTAATGATGCACTGGATGCTGCCAACTTCTTCACCAATTCGGTCCCCAACGGCACGACGCCCGAACTGCGGTATAACGTCTACGGCTTCAATCTCGGCGGACCCGTAATACTACCGCATTACAACAAGGACCGTAACAAAACCTTTTTCTTCTATAACCAGGAATGGCGGAAGATGGTGCAAGGCGGGAGCTTCAATACGCCGACCCCTACGTCAGCCATGGAGAGTGGGGTCTTTCCCTACGCCATTAACGTTCCCAGCGCCAGCCAGTTGAATCCGACGGAACTCGCGCGTTACACGGCGCTGGGTCTGACACCGGGAAAGCCCTTCCCGAACAACACCATTCCCGCCTCGTTGATCAGCCCGGTTGCGCAAGCGTTTCTCGCCACCGGCGCCCTGAACCCGCAAAACTCGGGGTCGGCTTTGAACCCGACCTTTATTGGCGGCAATAACACCCCGACCAATGTGGGCGAACAGATAGTTCGTATCGACGAGCATGTTACCGATAAGCTCTGGATTTTCGGGCACTTTGCATCCGAGCAACTCGCCCAAGGCGAAGGCACTCCCCTCTGGAGCGGTGACACATATCCCAGCATTCACTCCACCTTCAACAATCCCACCAAAAGCGCTGTGGTTCATGCCACCTACAGCATCAGCCCGAGTGTGGTGAATGAAGTGGCCTTCTCTTACAACGGAAACACCATCAATAACAGCATCGGGGGCATTTATCAGCGGACCAGCGCCTTTGACCCGCCCACTCTGTTCGGGGCCAACGTCGAGAGTCGTCTGCCGGCCATCAGTTTCAGCGGCAGCGGTATTAACTCGTCGTTTTCTACCGGCAATGCCTCGCCATGGGCCAACGCCTTTAACGATTACCAAATCCGTGAGGACCTGTCCTGGAACAAAGGCCGCCATAACTTCAAGATGGGCGTGTCGTATATGCGAGCTTTGAAGAAGCAGCAACTGTTCGGCTTTACCAACGGCCAGTACACCTTCAATGGCACCTATACGGGCGTGGGCTTCGCCGATTTCCTGCTTGGCTATGCCAATTCCTACAACGAAACGGCTGTTCAGGACTTCGGCAACTGGGCTGACAATTCCTACTCCGGGTACTTACAGGACAACTGGCGCGCCAACAACCACCTGACCCTAAACCTGGGCATGCGCTGGGAAGGCATCCCGCACACCTATGAACAGAACAGCCGGCTGTCGAACTTCTATCCCGGCCTTTACAATCCGGCAGATGCCGGCTTCGTTAACCCAACGACCGGCGTTATTTCACCCAACAGCCCCGGCCTGACCCACGGCGTTGGAGTGCTCTCCAACTCGTTGCTATACACCAACGGCATCGCGATCTCGGGCCAGGACGGTACACCAATGGACAACACCAACAACCATTGGAACAACTGGGCCCCCCGGCTGGGATTCGCTTACGATCCTACCGGAGCCGGAAAGACGGTAATTCGCGGCGGCTTTGGAATCATGTACGAACGCGTGCAGGGCAACGATGTCTATAACATGGGTCCGAACGTTCCATTCAGCGAAGCTCCCACCGTGTCGAACGTATATCTTTCAAATCCCGCAGTCAGCGTTCTCACGGGAACCGCTGCCGTGGCGCCCATTCTGCCGCCTTCCATTACGGGCATTAGCCTGACCAACTATAAGAATCCGACCAGTTACCAGTGGAGTGTCGGTGTACAACACGAAATATGGAGGGGGACTGTGTTACAAGCCTCCTACGTCGGCAATGCAGGGCGTCATGAAAACCTCGCCGCCGATATCAACTCTCCTCTACCCACCAATCCGCTGGGCCCACAAGTGGTAGCCGGCGCCTTGAACATCAATGCCATCCGGCCTTACCCAGGTCTTGGTTCCGTCCTGCTGTACGAAAACGCGGGGACCTCGAAATATAACGGGCTCCAGATGCAGATGCGCATGCAAGCCACCAAAGGGCTGACCCTGCAGATTGCCTACACCTACTCGAAGGCGTACGATGATACAACCGGGTCGGCTGCCGGCGGCAATGGCGGCGATTTACAGACCGTTTCCAATCCGTACAATTTTGCGTACGACTACGGCTTAAGCACTTACAACCGTACCAATATCTTCATCGCCAACTACGTCTATCAATTGCCGTTCTTTAGAGACGCGTCCAGCAAGGTAGTTAAAACGTTGCTGGGCGGATGGGTGTTGTCCGGTATCGTGACCGCCGAATCGGGACTTCCCTACAACATAACCATGTCCGCTGCGACCTTGGGCATGAGCAATTACACCAACCGTCCGAACCAGGTCGCCCCGGTGACCTATCCGAATGACGTGGCTCAGTTCTTCAGCACCGCGTCGTTCGGGTATGATACGGCCGTTTGCGCAACGCAGCTTTGCGGTTTCGGCAGCGCGCCCAAGAATGCCGTAATAGGGCCGAGCCGCACCAACCTCGATACATCCCTGTTCAAAGACTTCTCCGGCATCAAGTGGTGGAATCCGGAAGGAGCGACGCTGGAATTCCGAGCGGAAACGTTCAACACGTTCAACCACACTCAGTTCGACAGCATTAGCGCGACGTATGGCTCCAGCAATTTCGGCGCGATCACGTCGGCATACGATCCGCGTGTGATTCAGCTTGGCCTGAAGTTCATGTTCTAATTACAATACCGCTCAGGTCGGCCACTCGGCCTGAGCGGTCCTTTCAAGCGGTAGTCCTACCAGAAGTAGCGATCCACGATATGAGGCGGCCCGGAGGCCCCGTGAATGACTTTCGTCGCCAAGACGATTTGGATATTCTTGCGTTCCCAGCCCGGGGGGGCGCCTTTGGCCATGGCCTCGAAGTAGGCGGGATCCGTCAGAAATTCCCCAGCGGCCACTGTGCCGTAACCGGTAAGTCCTCCGACGACAACGACCATCCGGGCAGTGGTGGGATCCAACGTCCGGGATATGAGCGCGTAGTCCTCGGTGAGACTGAGGTAAGGTGTCCGGTAATTCACGAAGCGATCCTTCCGGGACGGATTCTGGCGGTCTTTAATCCAAAACGTGTCGTGGTCGCGCTCGAAGCTGAAGCGCATCGGACCTGTCAGGCGCATGGTCCAGTCGTTATCAAATCCGCCCAGCAGCACAACCGGCCCATCCCGGAGATCGGCGAAACCGGTGGAAAGTTGGCCGCGGATGCGGAATGCCTTGCCCTTGGTCTGCAGCAGTCCAATAAGCCTGCCGATGGTGGTCACGTCCGGCACAGACAGATTTTGACTGCCCATATAATACAACTGGAAAAGCGTGACCGGACCGTTGGAGGGGCTCGGCAGATCTGTAAGAGACGATTGTCCCGGTTCCGGTGATGATCCCAGGAACTCGCGCTGTCCCATGCACAACAGGACGGTATTGGAGGAATCGAGCACCGGCTTCCAAAAACGGTCGAGATCGCTCCGCCTTCCCCAAGGCCCGAGCCAAAAGCCGGACAGGACCAACAGCCCGGCCAGAGCCCCTATCGCTAGCCACGCCCATCGATGTGTTGCCGCGGCAGGCGCGGTCCTCGGAGCCGCTTCGAGGGCCGGTACGGCGGTGGACTGGACGGGACCATGAATCTCGAATTCCGGAATATACGATCGTGGCGACAAATCGATTCGGACTTCGGTTTCGTGCCCATGCTCGTGATAGTATTGCGCGATTCGCTTGCGGATCTCACCCGCAGTGGCGCGCACGATGGGATCGAGATTCGTATCGTAATCCGGTTCGCGCGCGAAGACCGCTACTCCCAGGGAGCGTTCCTTCAACTCCCCCGAACGACCCTCCAGCGTGCTCTCCACCACAAAGCGCAAGAGGTTCGGATAACGCTTGCTGTATTTGAACAGGGGATTCGCCAACATCCGCTCCAATTGCTGGCGGATAGCTTGCCGTTCCTCTTCAGTGAAGCAGGCGCGGCAGTCTTCGCGAACGTGTGCCGGATCCATAATCCGCACCCCCATTTCAGCAATTGGTGCAATTATATCACCACTTTTTTCTGACGCGGATGATCTCACGAGAAAGGAAACACTCGACGACTGCAACAAATGAGCGAGAATTCCGCCTTCAGTGACGATCCCGGACGACTTTGAGAGACAGACCCTCAAGTTCTATGCGAAGCGTTTCAGAAGTTCAAGGCCACGGAAAGGCATCTACAGCGCGGTAGTGCGCTAAATGTCTAGCGCACTACCCGGAAGCTCAGCAAACACTAGCATTGCGGTCGACTGGGTGATCAAAATGGAATCTTGGCAACCAGGTTGGTCCAATCGTTCGCTCTATCGTCTGCCCAAATCAAGATCAGCGCGTCGACTACATCGCGGGTGGACGCGTTTTGAGGGATGACGAGGAGCACTCACGGACTTGTGCCGCCCGACGCGACAAACGAGGCAAGGGCCTTCGGCATCGTCCGCTTGTCGTGGCTTACGAGAATTCGCGACTGCGACACCGCGTGGCGCAGAACAGCCCCGTCATCAAGGTCGTCCAGACGGGCGGCTTGGGCGGTTTGAAAGTCGATCCGGGGCTCGCTTCGCAGGGTCGCGTCGACGATGATCCTCTTCAGGTCGTTGTCCGCCTGAAACCGGATGCTCAATGCTTCGCCAGATCCTGCGTTGAGATCTCGTGGCTGGCGCGCTCAAGACGGCGTACAATTCGGGGCGGCTTTCGCTCAAAGGCGGGACGGAGCGCTGGATCTCTTCTTCGCCCTCGCGAATGTTGGCGCCGACTTCTTGCTCATGAGCGAGGTAAAAAGCGATCGCCCCGTACACCTGCTCCAAGGTGAGAGAAGAGAAGTTCTGGCGAATGGTCTCCGGCGAGTCTCCGGCTTTGAAAGAATACACGATGGAACCCAGGGACACACGGGTGCCGGCGACGTAGAATCCGCCGTTGCGCGGTTCGATGTATTCGCTTCGCTCCATGTTTCCAGTATAGAAGTTTCGGGAAACAGACGTCAGCTGGCTAGCCGGAAACCCGGATTCAGAATCGGATTCAATACGGGCCAATCAGGCCTAATTCGCCGAGGTCGCAGCGATTCCGCCGAACCAAGAATCAATCACATATCTCCAAACCAGAAATTTCGTAATCAGCAGGTCGCCGGTCCGATCCCGGCGGGTGGCTCAGTTTCCTTTTAAGCTCGTGCAAGCGCTTGCGGCAAGTGATATCGAGCACTGCCAACATCTGACGACACCCTCTCTGATCGAAAGTTGTGCTGAAACCCACATGGCGTCCACCTCTGCAGCGGATGTCTATTTCAGATTTTTCTCGAAGAACGCTCCGACTTTGGCGAGATATGCTCGCGGGACCTTACTGTAGGCGCCTGTGTGCATTGCGTCCGGCACCACCCATACCTCTGCGTCCGGCAACGCAGCCTTGATCTGCGGGCGCCGGTCGCTGTCGGCGGGCAATTCCAGAAGGCCATAGATAAGCAATACCGGCCGAGGAGGAATTTGCTTCATTGCGTCCACCGGCCGCAGCGAGTGGAGATCGTACCCATAGAGCACCCGTTCCATCAACTGCGCCGCGGGAAAGAAGAACTGGGGCGTGCCTGACGACCTCTTCCAACTCCTCTGAAGGCTTGCGTATTCATCCACGCCGGCGCCATCGGTGACGAGTGCGCTGATGTCCGGGTCGTCGGCCGTAGCGTAGACGCACGATGTCGCGCCGAGTGAGGCGCCCAAGGCTCCGATGCTGCCCACCTGAATTCCCTGGCCTTTGATCCAGTCCACCGCTCCTTCGACATCGTGCCGCTCGCCAACTCCCCACTCAGAGTCCACGCCGCCGCTCAAGCCATGCGCACGGAGGTCGATCATCAGGATATTGAAGCCGCGGCCTTGAAAGGTGTTGAGCGCTGCCGCTAGATCGAGGAAGTGGTCATAGAATTCGGTGGTGCGATTCTCGCCCCTTCCGTGCACCATTACGATGGCTTTGCTACTCCCGGATCGAGGAATCCACCATCCGGAGATTTCGATGCCGGCATCCCGGGAGGGCAAGCGCACATCGCGATATTCCAGATCGAATGAAGCCGGTGTCGAGGAGAAATACGTGTTGCGCCGTGGATGCGCCCATGTATTGGCCGCACGCACCCCGACGGCCAGGTAGATCGCGATCGCCAGCACCACCACACCGATCCAAACCGCTGCATGTCGCCCACGCCTGTTCGTTTCGGACTTCGTTATTGTATTCATTGACACTCAGGACGGTTGCCGCCTGCGTAGGTTACCAACTATGGCAATCTATCTGTGGTGGCTCGGCCGTAGCGAGGTAGAGCAGTCATCAAAACGCCGGCCAACGCCATGAGTACCGAAAGCTCCACCAGCAGCGCCTGATAGGAGCCCGTTTTGTCAAACGCCCGGCCAAGGAGAATGGAACCAGCGGCGGCGGATATCGCATACGCAGTCCAAGTGAATCCATATAACGTTGCCAGGCTGCGCAAACCAAAGTAGCGTGCCAAGAGATACGGAGTCACATCCGATTCTCCGCCCATACTAAAGCCCATCAAGGCAGACGCCGCGATACCGGCAGGCGCCGTTTTCGCTGTTGCCAGCATCCAGAGCGCGAGCGCATTGAGGAAGAGGAGAACCATGCCTACTCTGGCACCGAAGAAACGATCCAGCAGCCAGCCGGTCGCCAGGCGTCCGCAAAGGCTGGCTGCTCCCAGCGCCGAGAGCGCGTAGGACGCTTGGCGCGGGGAAATGCCTCGATCGTTCAGCAATGCCGCCAGGTGGGTCACAGTACCGGTTGTGCTCATAGCGGCTAGGAATAGTGTCGCTGCAATAATCCAGAATGCACGGTGCCGCATGGCTTCCGGAACGCCAGTGCCCGATTGCGTCACCAGGCCTCGAGCATCGCGCGTCCCCGGCTTCTCGTACACGAAGAATGCAGCGAGCGGCAATCCGACGGCAAGAGCCACCAGCCCGAAGACGGCGTAGGTAACACGCCAACCATAGGCAGCAATCAAGCTTTGACAGACCACTGGAACCAGAATCGCGCCGCCGGCCGAGCCGGCCATCATCACTCCCAGCGCCAATCCGCGACGCCTCTGAAACCAGGTGGACACCGCCCGCGCATAACCCATCTGGGCCGTTCCATTTCCAACGGCGCCGATCACGACGAACACTGCGAACAGATGAGCGCGGTGCGGTGTCAAAAACGCGAGCGAACCGAGCGCGCATCCGAACACGGTCACGCACGCCAGGATTACGCGCCGGGGTCCATAGCGATCCAGCAGATGGCCAAGCGGCGGCGAGCAGAGACCGAGCGTGAACGATGCGCAGGCAAATGCTGTGCCCAGCGTCTCACGCGGCCATCCGAATTGAGCCTGCAGCGGTTTGAGGAAAATCCCGAACGAGTAAATCAGAATCGATCCGAATCCCACCATCACGCCAAAAAAAGACGCGATGGTCACTCGCCAGCCGGGATAGGCAAGTTGCGATTCAGAAGCCGCCGATGCGGTGTGAGCGACCGCCATCTCAAGTTCGGATTGGCTCATGCGATCTACTGTGCCGCGGGAACTGTCAGAACTTCCGCTGGGATGGCCAGATAGCCATCGCGGGCGACCCTAGCCGCACGTTCACGATATGACGCAGGGTCGGACGGCGCCCAGGTTGCCAAGCCGTCGACGTAGCGGTTGTACATGCAGAAGGCCGCGGCGATCAGCACCGTATCGTGTATTTCGAGATCCGTGGCGCCCTCGCGCCGCGCGCGTTCGACATCTTCCGCCAAAACGTTCTTGCCGCCGCGCTGAACTTTTCCAGCGATAGCGAGCAGCGCTTTGAGTTTGTCCGAAACAGCCGCGCCAGCGAAATTCTGTTTTACATCCAGCACCAATTGCTCATTTCCACCCAAGTGATGCGCGGCAATGGCTCCGTGCGAGGTCTGGCAATAATAACAATCGTTTTCGGACGACACGTAGGTGGCGATCAGTTCGCGATCGGCCGGCGAAAGAGTTCCAGGCGTGTGCAAGAGGATCTCCGCCAGCTCGCATAAAGGCTTGGCGGTTTCCGGACGGAACGCAAAAGGGCCGCGAATGCCCGGCAAGCCTTCCGGAAGCTGAATATGAGGCATCGAACGGATTCTCCTTGGAATGCGCAGACGTAGGCCGACCAGGAGAGATTAGCCGAGGTAGCGTTGCGGGTCAATAGTAGAGATGCACTATCGACTCCACAGGCCGCTTCCAAATGGCTCCTGTGCAACGTAGCGGGTGTGAAACTGCTGCCAATCGGAAGGATGTAGTTGATAGGCTTTATCCTGCTCGATGGGCGAGAGCGGCGCCGTATAATACTTCATCGCGTGATAGGGCAGCGGTAACACAGTCTTAGAGAATTGAAAGTTGTAGTCGCCTTCTTTCATCCATCCGTCGCCAATGAAAACAAAGTCGCGCGCCCAACCGGCCACGGGGGGATCCACGGCGGGGAATCGCATCCGGAGCTCATCACCCGAACTTGCAATTACGATTCTATCGTCGACTCTTTCAAGCAGCTCGCGGACGTCGCCATATCGCGTGTAGTACCCCTCCATACTGCGCCATTCGGGGCCCGTTCGCGCAACAATGTCATAGTTGGCTAACTCCGGTGACGAAGAGCCGGCCTGCTTAAGTAACGAGAAGCCACGGTAGCCAAGTTCGGCATAGGACAAACTTAAGCGTTTGGTCCGGACCTGCTCATTTGGAAGACCTGCTGCCCACGCCAGCCTGTCCCAGTACACCTCCATAGTTGTTCGCAAACGAAGTTTGCGTGGCGCGCCAGGGAGGAACATTCCGGTCAAATCGAACACCACTGTTTTCAGGCGGCCGGCTGGAATCCCGAGGTGACTTCGCGCTGTCACCCAACGTCCAGCGCGGTCGGGAACCTCGATGCTGAGATCTTGCGGCGCGGGGCTGCTTCCTTGGCTTCGCGCGATGGTGATTGTGTCGTCCCAGGGGTGGAGGAAACCGTCACCGATCAAATACAGTGGTCCCGCGCGCGGCGCTCCTTCGGGCAACTCGAGTTCCACCCAGTGATCCCGGGTCAATCCTTGATATTGTCCGACGCCAAAGGTGTTCAAATAGTCTGCGTCGAGTTTCTGGATCGCGGCGCCCACGTCGTGGCCCGTATCGTCTTTCGCGCTGACAAATGGTTTCGGTTCGGACGTCACATATAACTTGAGAGGCGCCGGAGGGTCGGCCACGCGTTCGTCGACATATACATGCACATTTTGCGGATGATCCACCACCAGCAATGAATAATAATCGATATAGTATGTTTCCCAGTATTCGTTGGTCAGGCGCAAGTCGTAATACCCGTCTCGCGCGGCAAGCTGACACCCATCGATTTTGAACCATTGCTCGGTCTGCTGAATCGGCTCTAATACCTCACTCGAAATGTGCGCTCCCAGCGGCGCGGACATTGGAGCGACGTCCTTCAAGAAATGCATGCCCTGCCCATCCCAAGCGAAAAGAAATGGGCAAGAGCCCTTCAACCGTTGCTCAGCCAGCACGGACTGGTCCGGTTTCAGCGCGAATTCAGCCTGAATTAAGCCATTCGGCCATACGATGCGGGCGAATTCGACGCCGGCATGGTCGCCCAGCCCGAAGTGCAGCAGCGGCGAATTAATGATTTGCTTCTGGGTAAGGAGACCGGACCGAATCTCTATCTCGCCGCCTATCCCGAATGGATTGATGCGCTGATCTCCCGTCGCAGTTGCGGCCCTGGTGCGAATCACCTGCCACTTGTAGTTCTTTGTGCCTCGATTGATGAATTGAACGGCTGTTTGATTTCGAGCCAACCCAATTCCATCCAGCCGCCCATCCAGATTCAGATCCACAAGCGCCCGGCAGTCGAACGGCAGTTTGCTTGAAAGCGCCCTGAAACCTTTTCCATCCCCCAGGAAAATCTGATCGCCGGCGATGATATCCAAGCTGCCGTTGTTATCCAAATCGGCCAATAGAAGATTCGCTGTTTCAGGACCGTTTAAAGGCGGTTTCGCGCGGGCGATCTCCGCATAATCCCAAGCGTTCCCGTTGTCGCGGTCGGAGAGCCGGACAATGCTGAAGTCGCTTCGGAGCAGAACGAAGTCCATGAGTCCGTCTGCGTTCGCATCTCCCGCAGCCACATCAAGATTGCTGTCCGCCAATTGAGGCGGGACGTTGCGCGGCTTGAAGGAGCCCAAACGCTCGTTTCTAAAGACAAGCAGTTTCCCGTTTCTGTCGATCAGGGCGACATCGGGCGCACCATCGCCATCAATGTCGGCGAATGTGAAACACCTCAAACCATCAACGCCCTTGAATGGTTGGATATGAGCGAACGTTCCATCGCCATTGTTCCGCAGAACTACCGGCTCGCCTCGCGGCACGCCCAATACGATATCCAAATCCCCATCCAGATCGAAGTCGAACGCCCAGGCGCCTGTGTACGACCCATGAATGATCTCGGCAGGCAGTTTGGCTTTCTCTGTCACGTCAACGAAATGTTGTGGAGTGTCTTGTTCATAGATTCTGATTCCGTCCGGCGTTGCGAATACCAGATCGGTTTTGAAATCGTAGTTCAAATCGGCGCCCAGAATCGCGTTTCGGCCCAGGTTTGCTCGTGAAGACCGATCTCGCGCCCCTGGGAGAGGTAATGTCGCCCCGCCTTCTATATGAACGGACGTCGCGTCTGCCCACACAATCCGCGAACCCCCTTCGCCATCGAGAGGCAGCGATCCGATCCATGCAATGTTTTGCGCAGTAACTCCCTTTAGAGGCTCCTGTTCAAACTGGACGCCCATGTCTGGCGGAGCAGGATCCGAGGTCGGAGAAGGCATTTTCAGAAACTTCAAGAACGGCTCGCCGACTGTAGTGGCGGGAGTTTTCACCTCATCCAAACTCTGGCGATAGCCCAGCGTGCGAACCAACGTATTACGAAGGAATTGAACCTGGATGGCAGCGGTCCGGAGATTCGCCTCCTTGGAAGCTTGTTCCAGCCGGGCGAACTGCAGTTTTGCAGGTTCCGGCCACAACTCGCGATTCCGGCCCAGCGTGTCCACGGCTTCCCGGAGCCGTGCTCCATCATTTTGCTTCGCAGCCAGGCGGATCACGTCGAGCAGTACTGGTTCATTGCCAGGTTGAAGTTTCAGAATCCGTTCCAGCAGCTTCTGGGCGTCGGCATCGCTCGTCGACGTTTGTTGGCGCTCGGTCTCGGACGCCCATGCGTACAGCGCTCTCAGATTCCCACTGTCCAGAGAGACAGCCTTTTGGTAATGCGCCAGCGCTTCCGGAATTTTGCCCCGCTTGCTCTCCACTAAACCGAGAAAACCTTCAATCCGGCTGTTGTCCGGCGCGAGAATACGGGCTCTCTCGAAGCTTTGATACGCGGCGTCGAATTCCTGCTGGCGCGCCTGCAACAGGCCTAAATCTACCCAGCCGGCCGGTTCTTCGGGCGCTATTTCCGTAGCTCGCGTCAGACCCTTTCGCGCGTTCACATCCTCGCCGGACTGGAGCGCCGCCACGCCAAGGTAGAAGGCGGAACAAAGATCGCGATACTCTTTCGATTCGGCTGCGGGAAGTGAGGAGTGACGGTTACAAGCGGAACAAAGCAAGAAAGCTAAAACTGCCGGAGCCACGAGGACCGATCCGTGGAGGCGTGGTTTACTGCGCATCAATATTCGCCGGTTTAATGTCGGTAGGAATAAACGCCCGGTCTACCAGGTCTTTCATCTCGATCCGTTTTTCAAGGATACCCGCCTTCAACCCCATGCTCATGATTTTCTCCAAGTCTTCATCGGTCGGTGTGAGCATTCGATAGCTGACTCGATCCGGCGGCTGCGTCAAAACAAAACGCACCAGCGCTTCATCCTGACGGAAGTATGGCGATGCCACTTTCGCCGCGCTGAGGCGGTTCCTGTCCGCCCACTCCCCGCTCTCGGCAATGCCGCGCACTAAATCTCTAACAACACCAGGGCGCTCCCGTATCAACTTCTCGTGCGCCACCAGTACGCACGAAATAAAATGCGGCCAGATATCCTTGGCAAAATACAGCACTCGACCGCTGCCATCCAGCTCGGCTTTGGCGGCAAACGGCTCCCCCACGAAATATGCGTCGATGGCTTTCGCCGCGAGCGCCCCGGGCATGTCGGGAGGCGGCAGCTCGACGAATCTGATTTCATCAGGCATCACGTGTTGGTCCTCCATCAGCTTCTGGATTACCAGATACTGATTGCTGTACTTGCTCGGAACGGCGAAGACCTTGCCGCGAAGGTCGCGCAGATCTTTGGCTGCAAGGTCCTTGCGGACCATCACCGTCGAGCCATCGCGATGTCCAAGGTAAAGAATCTTCACGGGCAGGCCCTGCTCACGCATTTTCATCGCCAGCGGCGCAATCATGAAGGACGCCTCCAGCCGGCCTCCCTTCATGGATTCCACGATGGTCGGAAAGTCCGTGAAACGCTGCGACAGGAACCGGGTTGTGGAGCTGGTGCGGGTCGCAAAGTCCGTCACCGGACAGGTGAGATGACAGGTGACCGGCAGAAAGCCCACACTCAGTGTTTCGCGGGCTTCGCCCGTCTGGCTGAGTTGCTGGTTGCCAGTGTGCTCCCAGGGACGGAATCGAAGCAGGGTGATCGCGACGACGAAGGCAATCACTCCTAAAATCCAGCGTGCGGCGGATGATCGAATCATGGTTTCAACTCCTCGCTTTTCGTTTGGATGCCGAGTTCCGTCAAGAGGCGGTCGATGGCCTGGACGACTTCGGGATGCGTCAGCCCGCGGGGACGGTGCGCTCGGATGGTCAATTCCGAACGGATCTCGGCAGGCCTCTCTGTCAGTACGATCACGCGATCGGCGAGCTGTGCGGCCTCCTCGATATCGTGCGTCACCAGAACGACGGTGCGCGGGCGCTCATCGAGGATACGGGCCAGCTCTTGCCGCATACGAATCCTGGCCAGGTAATCGAGAGATGAAAACGGCTCGTCCATCAGCAGCGTCTGGGAATCGCCCGCAAGCGCACGCGCCAGTTCCACGCGCTGCCGCATGCCGCCCGAAAGCTGATGCGGGTAGTGCTGTTCGAAGCCTTCCAGGCGGATCAGGCCGAGCAGCTCACCGAGCTGCTGCTTCCGTTCGCTCTCGTCCGCTACGTGGCGAAGGCCAAGCGAAATATTCTCAGTTACCGTTTGCCAGGGGAACAATCCATCGCGCTGATAGACCATGCGCTCGTGTCCTTCCCGCTCGATCGCTCCGGACGTGGGCGGTTCGTATCCCGATAGTATATTCAGCAGCGTGGTCTTCCCACAGCCGGACGGGCCAACTACGGCCACGAATTCGCCTCGCACGATCTCTAAAGAGATTTCGCGCAGTACTTCCACCGCGCCGAACGAGTGCGAGACCCGGTCCAGCCGAAATGGTTTATCTCTCATATCCCCACCGGACACTGGGGATCTTGGTCAGGCGCACCAGCACGCGGTCGAGCGCCACTCCAATCATGCCGATTACGATCATCTCGGCCACCAACATGTCCATGCGTAACCCGTTGCGGGAATCCATCACCGCAAAGCCCAGCCCATCGCGTCCGGCGATCATTTCAGCCGCGACCACTACCAGCCAGCACAGTCCGGCGGTCACGCGCAGCATCGTAATCACCTGCGGCATGATGGCAGGCAAGGTGACTTGAACTACTTTCTGGAACCCGTGCAGGCCATACGTATCCGCCACGCGGAAGTACACAGCCGGGATGTTCGCCACCGCGGCCAGCGTCGCCAGCACCACCGGGAAAAATGCCGCTAGAAAAATGAGGAAGATGGCCGCGGTATCGCCAACCCCGAACCACAGAATGGCGAAAGGCATCCAGGCCAGTGGTGAAAGATTGCGAAAGAAATTGAGCATCGGCAGAAAGGCCGCGCGAGCCGCCAGCTTGTGTCCCATCCAAATTCCCATGGGAATACCGGAAACCACCGCGATCAGGAAGCCTATCGTCACGCGAAATAACGAGGTGCTCAGATCGTTCAACATCCTGCCGTTCCGAATCTCTTCGCTAAAGGCACGGAGCACGGCTATGGGGGAAGGCAGTGCGCTTTGGTGAAATACGTGCGCCTCCCATACCACTGACCAAAGCACGAGCCCGCCTGCAAAAACTCCCAAGGGCAGCAGTATGGATCTCACTTGTTGCGGCTTGTCATTCATGGCTGCGCAGTGGCTGCATTACGCGGTGGACGCCGGACTGGGAACATATCTCCGCTTTCGGCCGGTCCACCAGATTTCGACGATCATCGCTAGCGGGCCAACGATGGTGAGCGCAAAAAACGGCGCGTTCACGTTCTGCGCCAATCGCAGGATCATCTCCACTACCGCGACCAGGAAAACCACCAGACACTGCCCCCATTTTGGCTGCACCGTGGTCTTCGGATCGGTGATCATGAAGAAGATGAAAAGTTGATACATGGGGCCGGTGATGGGCGCCACTTCCGCCAAAAACGCATGGCCCGTTATCGCGCTACGAACCGCTGCCAGCACAAGAAACGAAATCACGTAAGTGGCTGTGATGTGAAAACGGCCTACCCGATAGACGATAATGCTGCCGAGCACCCAGACAATCATCATCGGCCAGATGGTGTTGCCCCATTGGACACTGAGGGTCGCGATATATTCGGGCGCCAGCAAAAGCATCGCGCAAATCGCAAAATTCGAGGGATTCCAAAGATGGAGCCCCCGCCAGCGCAGCACATACTTCGATGTGATGGCGATGGCGCTGGTGAGAGCGTAAGGCCAGTACTCCGGGGAACGAATGAGAATCCCAACGCTGATGCCCGTGATGTACGCGCTGGCCAAATGCGGAAACTTGCCGAACATCAATCGCGCCAGCACAAGTTCGAACAGCACGGCCGTTCCGATGGCTAGCAGTGTGCGTGAAAAGCTTTCTAGCAACCCGAATGAAAGTTGGCCAACTAGCAGGATAGTGGTGATGAGTAACGGCGGAAGGTAGCGGTTCTCCAGGCTGAAAAATCGTCCGACAGCGGAGGTCGGCTTTTGGGCGGAGCTGACAGCGGCGGATCCCGAAGTCATGAGGGCTCCTCGATCCTGTGGATTCGATTCATCGCGGGCGCCCGAATAATCTGGACTCTGCCCGACGGCCAGCGAATCTCGATCCGATCGACGCCTGCGGCCTTGCCCAATCCGAAATGCAGCCGCCGCTGGTTCTGCGCGCAGAATCCGCTGCCGCCCGAAACCTGCTGAACCTGCTGCATGCCGTTCCAGAACACCCGCACTTGTGCTCCGATGGCGCTGCGGTTGCTCTTGCTCCCCTGCAGCTCGAACTCGATCCAACCGCTGCCGGGCGCGACCGTGTTTTTGTATAGCAGCAGCGGCCCGTTCTGATTCGCGACCACCGCATCCAGCACACCGCGATTACTGAAATCCGCCAGCGCCACGGAGCGGCCGTCATAAACATCCGTCACGCCGACCAACTGGGCGACCTCCTTGAACTGTCCCGCGCCATCGTTGACCCACACCCGCTTCTGCTGGTAGCCGGACAAACTACGGCCGTCCAGCGGAGGCCAGTTCGCGGCGTCCGAAATGATGGCGCGATTGCCGCCGGCAATTTTTGAATAGTCGTACCAATAAGTGCGATTCCGGTCGAGCGACACATTGCCGTTGGTCACATACAGGTCCAGGAAGCCGTCGTTGTTGAGATCGCCGAACTGGGCGCCAAAGCTCCATCCTCCCACCTCAACGCCCATCGCGTTGGCCATGTTCTCAAACCGGACGTTCGAGCCTGAGGAGCCCGCCTGCTGCATCCACAAGTTGTTGCCTTGCACTAATACGCCTTCTTCGGAAATATTCGAAACATAAATTCCGAAGCGGCCCTGGTTGAGGACGTCACCAATCGCCGCGTTCATTCCGCTCTTGGGCGCCGCACCCACTCCGGTCTCTTTTCCAACCTCGCGGAACTTCTTTCCGCCCTCGTTGAAATACAGCTCCGACACGCCATAGTCGTTGGCGATGAACAGATCCGGATAACCCGTGCCGCGCAGGTCCGCCGCGACGGCAGCCAGCGCCCAACGCCTTGACTGGATGCCGAGCCGCGCCGAGACTTCTTCGAAGCGGCCCCCGCCCAGATTGTGAAACAGGTATTTCCGCCCGCCGTTCGCTGCGTATTCGTAACTCTCGGGCATGATCTTGGTCGTCTTCAGATGAAAGAGATCGACGTCTTCGGAGTAATAACCGCCGAGGAAAAGATCCAGCTTTCCGTCACCATCGTAGTCGAGCCAGATGGCACTGTTCGCATTCACCCACTTCGGCAATCCGGCCTGTTCCGTCACGCGCGTGAAGTGCTTGCCGCCGTCGTTGTGAAACAGCTCCGGCTTACCCCACTTATAGATGAGGACGTCTTCGAAGCCGTCGTTGTCATAATCTCCCCAAACGGCACCCGTCGAAACGCCTGTTCCCGGCAAGTTCACATCGGCCAGTCCCACCTCGGCGGCAACGTCGCGGAACGTTCCGTCGCCGAGATTCCGGTACAACGCGTTTTGGCTGCCCTCGGCGCTGTTAGTGACGTAGATGTCCGCCCAACCATCGCGATCGTAGTCAACCACAGAGACAGCGGCGCCCATCGAAGCCACCTGCTGCATGATGTGCTGAAGCTTGGGGTCCAGTTGCGGTGAAGTGTGGCGGAAGGAAATGCCGGAACTTTTGGAGGATTCCTGAAAGATGAATCCGTAACGGTCAAGGACAGCAGACGAATCCGTGGCAGTCCGCCGCGTATTATTTCGATGAGCGACGCGTTTATACAACACGGGCGCAGCCAGGAGCGCCGCAAAGAAGAGCGCCAAGATAATTCGCGAAATCCGGCCTTCCATTCAGTTCCTCAGCGCCCGGTTCAAGAAAGGACCATGGCGAGCTGAAGTGGCCCACTTATATGGCAACTGCGAATTCCGCACCACAGCTGCCGGGGTCCAGCTATTTCTGCAGCAGGGCGACGATTCGTTCCTGATTCTTCAGGATGAGATCCAGACTTCCCTGATTCTTCTTGATGTCTTTCTGGTTGCCCTTGATGTCTTTCTGGTTGGCCAAAATGCTCTTCTGGTTGTCTTTGATGGTCCCTTGGTTCTTCTTAATCGTATTCTGATTGCCAAGGAGAGTCGCTTGATTCTTGAGGATGGTCGACTGGTTCTTCAGGATGACCTTCTGATTCGAAAGAATGTCTTTTTCTGCCATGGTTCATGATACTCCAGTTGAATTGTTAACAGCTTGATCCAAATCAGTCAATAGTGAGTTCGCACTAGATGTCAATGATCACGCGTGAGGAGCGCCGCAATCCAAGTGATGTTAATACCTTCCAGACGTGCCCCGGATGATATACCACTCCAAACTGGGACTCGATCAAACGGGCGACGCGAGGACAAGTCCACGAGTGGCCATCATAGCCGAAGTTTCGCGGGCTCCGCGCCAGCAGACTCTTGAGTAACTCGCGCTGTTCGGCGGTCAACTCCGGGCTGCGGCCCATTCTTGCCGATCGTTTGAGTGCTTCATCGCCCAACAGCCGCTGTCTGGTTATCCAGCGGCTAACGGTCTGACGGCTGACGTTCAATCTGCGAGCGACCTCTTTTTGCGAGGCACCCTGACGGACCAGGCCCACGGCGTCGAAACGGCGCTGCTCCAAAGCACTGAAGTCTCTCGGGACACCGGGTTGATTTCCCATGCCGATTCCGAGTTAGGCCATCGCCGCTATCTTGTGCCGGCTTCGATGTTGTTGCCATGGGCCAGGGTTGCTTCCACCAGATCACCCAATTGGACAGCCGTAAACTGGTTACCTTCCATGTTGGCCACCAGCTTTCCTTCCCGGTCGACGATTACGGTGTGCAGTGAATGGGTCAGCAAGCCCTCATCCGGCCAAAAATTCACACCGAACATGCCGCACACCTGCTTCACGCTGCTGAGCGTACCCGTCAGAAAATGCCATCCCTCCACATTCGCCTCCCATTGGTCGGCATATTTCTTCAGCACATCCGGTTGGTCGTGGTCCGGGTCGAACGTAATGCTGAGCAGTACCAGGTCCCGGCCCAGGCGCTCATTGAAACGTTTCTGGAGCCGCGCGAAATTGTTCGACAGCCGCAAACAATAATCCGGCAAAGGGCAGCGCGTGTAAATGAAGCTGATTGCCACTACTTTGCCTCTGAACCCCGAGAGCGTGACCGGACGGTTCATCTGGTCGACAAGCGAAAAATCGGCCACGGTCTGTCCAGGGCTCAACATATTGGGCAAACCTGACGGCGAACCTGCCTTGGATCGCATAGCCTCATCCAAAATCGCTAGGCGCCGGTTCTGCACCGGGTCGCGTTCCAAGCTATCGTACTCGCGCACATGCACATTAGAGATGTAAGAGGACGTCTTGCTAACAACCAGGGTGAAGTCGATTTTCTCGCCGGGCTTCAAGTTGTCAAGTACGCGCGGGTCATCCACGCGATACGGCATTGTCATTGCGTCCATATATCCTGGAATCCGGTCGTGAGACACCAAAACGGTACGATGCGGAGCATCTACGGTCAGCACCAACCCAGTAACCTCGTACCGCTGTGTTGAGGTTGCTCCGAGCCCTAGCGCGAAGAGCAAAGACAGAAACAACGATTTGGTACTTATCAAGTCAGATCCTTTCAACTACCGGAGGCGACGTGGCGCTGAGCGCGTCGCGCCGGTCCGCCCAATTGAAACGTGGGCCGCACCAATGTGGTGAGGCTTCTTTCAAATTCCTTGATCTCCACGAACTGATTAGCGCTCACGTTTTCAAAAGTCTGCTTGGTCTTCGAGGCCGGCCACCAAACCTCGATCTTCTCGATCTTGGCCGACTTGCCGAGTCCAACATGCTGCTGTAACGGCGAGGCGCCGAACGATCCGCCGCTACCTACCGTCCGCCAGATGGTGCGGCGCTCGCGCCCCTCATTCATCACCGTTACCGCAATGCGTGCACCGATCGCGCAGCGGTTGGATCTCACGCCTACCAGGCGCACGGTGATCCAGTCGTTGCCATGTTTGCCGGGATTCTCGAACAGACGGTTGGGGGAGCGATCGCCGGGTTGGGGGCCACCCATCACAGCAATAATGTCCTCGTCTCCATCGTTGTTCAGGTCCCCAAACGCTATGCCGTGGCCTTTCGCTAGCGCGCCCGTTCCCGACGAAGCAGTGATATCGACGAAATGTTTGCCTCGTTGGTTGTGGAGCAATACGTTGGGCAGCATGGACGCAAACGACGGATTACCGCTGCCCAGGTAAATATCCAGGTATCCATCGTTGTCTATGTCTCCGAAGTTGAGGCCCATCGGCATGAATACGCGATCGAGATTGACATCCGCCGTGACGTCCTGAAACTTACCGTTCCCGAGGTTCCTGTATAACTTCAGGGTTTCTCCTTTGCGCGGAAGCCCCATGTAGCTTCGCGCAACTTCTTCAATGGAAAAAAAATACGAGGTGACAAAGAGATCGGGATGGCCGTCGTTGTCGTAATCGAAGAACCAAGCACCAAAACTCATCCAGGGCGTGTTGACTCCGGCCTGCTCGGAAACCTCGGTGAACGTGCGATCTCCGTTGTTGTGGTAAAGAAAATCGGATCCGTTGAAGTTGGAGACGAAAATGTCGGGATACCCGTCGCCGTCGTAATCGGCGGAGACCACGGCCTTGCTGAATGCGGTTCGATCGATTCCGGCCTGGTGCGAGATGTCGACAAACGTCCCGTCGCCCTTGTTCAGGAATAACTGGCTGGGGGCGTTCTCGTTGGCGATGAAGAGATCCAGGTTGCCGTCATTGTCAAAGTCCAGCCAGACCGCGGATTGCGCTGGGCTCAGTGGCCCGTCCAGCAGTCCGCTCTGCGCGGTAACGTCGGTGAATGTGCCGTCACAGTTATTGCGCAGCAGAGAGTGGCGCCTCGCGAATTCCCACCCGCCGCGGAGAACGAGTATATCCACGCAGCCATCGTTGTTGTAGTCAGCCTGAATGATGTTGAGGCCGCCCAGTTGATCGCTGAGACCCGCCGCACGCGCGCGATCGGTAAACGTTCCATCCCCGTTGTTATGGAAATAGCGCAGCGGAGCGCAATCGTCAACTTGTGAAATGACTACATCCAAAAGACCGTCATTGTCGAAGTCGTCGATGATCACACCGCCGGCGTTTCCATATGTTGCGAGACCCGCTGCCGGCGCGACATCGAGAAACCGGCCCAGGTCCTCTTTCGACGCGAAGACCGAGGGCGGAATCAGAAACTCCTTGGGAACCTGTGTCGGATACTCATCCGCTGTCATGTATGCCAGGTTCACCATCCACTGCAATTCCGTATTGGAAGGGTCGCGCTTCAGGCCCCGGCTCAAGTAATCGATTGCCTTCTCCGCGTCGGCACGCTTTGTATGCAGCGTCCCAGGGTGCGCCGGAAAAATCAGTGCTTCGTTAATAACAGGATCCACGGCTGGGTCCGCGAAAGCGCCCCGATGGAGGTAGTTTGTTCCCAGCACTTCTTCCAAGTGCCAGGCAAGTGGGTTGTTGGACGCCGACAAAGCCAGTTGATACGACGCTTCCACCTCTTTGATCGCGCTATCGAAGTCCCTTTGCGAAGACCACAACTGTCCCAGAGTGTAGTGGCTGTATCCCAGGCGGAAAGGGTCCATGGTCGCACCCTCGTTCGCGATGAGCTTCTGCATCGCCTCTATACCTTCGCGTGGCGCCTGCTCGCGCGTTGCGCAAACGCTTTTCAAGTCCGTCTGCCACGCCCGCAGTTGGGAGCCGACGGGCAGGCTGTTCCGGATCGCGTCGTAAAATTCTCCATAACCTGAATCTGACGGCGCCAACCGCACATTCTTTATCTCAGCCACAACTCGATCGCGGTCCGCGGCGGAATCCGCACGCTGGGGCTCCTTTAGGATTTTGAGGATTGCGTAACCAGCGGGAATTTGGACGACGCCTGTTACTTCACCGGGCTTCACGCCGCGCAACGCGTCTCTTAACTCCACTCTTAAGCTGTCGGGGTCTAGGATCCCGAGATATCCGCCATCGCTAGCCGTCGCATCGAGCGAGTATTGGCGTGCCAGTGCACCAAAATCTTCACCGGCGTGGAGCCGGCTGAGTACCTTATCGGCTTCTTCGGTAGTGCTGGTAACGATGAGTCCCACCGGGACCGCATGTGCTTCAACGCCCCAACTGCGCGCAGGGGCGATCATCCAAAGCACCGCCAGAACTTCGAAGACCAACCTCAATCGCGTTAGTCGCAACTGTACTACTCGAGACCCCATCAGTTTCGTCAGAATATCGTGGAACCATGGGAATGACAATAATCGAAAACGACTAACTTATTGTGAGAATCCCGCATAATATTGCGGCCAATCGAATTCGCAAAATATAGCGTCACTATCGTGGACAACCCGCTGCGCTTCTCCGGCGATCCCAATAGCGGCTAGTACCTCAGTTTTTCGGCAGCCTTCGCCGTTCCCAAAACACGCGCTCGTATCTTCTCAAACGCGATGTCTCGGGACGTGGACGTGTCGTCCGCGAAGGGTGCGAAGCCACAATCGTCCGTGGTTCCAAGCTGAGACACCGGCAGGTACTCGGCTGCTTCGAGAACCCGATCACACACGTCGCCGGGAGTTTCTACTACCCGGCTGATTGGATCAATAACCCCGACAAAGACCGTGTGATGGGGAAGCAGATGTTCACGGATGACACTAAGCACACGCGCCCGATTCTTCTCGCTGGACAATTGCACGTAGAAGCGTCCCACCTGGAGCTGAAAGAGGCCGGGAAGAAGCCCGGCGTAATCCACGCCGGCACTGTGCGTCGCGTCCTGATCGCCGCCTGGACAAGTATGCACGCCAATGCGAAGGCGTTCTTCGGGCGAGAATTGGTCCAACACCTGATTGTTGAGCGCGATGAAATTCTTGAGTAGCTCTCCCGACGGATCCAGCTTGAGTGCCAGGCGCCCCTCGGTGAAGTCGATTTGCACAGTATCCGCGCCCGCTCGAAGAGCCTTGCGAATATCCAGCGCGGCCTCGTCCACCAGGTCTTTTAGAAACGCGTCTTTGGAATACAGCGCAATGCCACTCGCGGGATAGAGGAGGCTCAGCGCCGACGCCGATATGACAGCTTGCTTCACGGGTAGCTTGGTACACTCGATGGCTCCTGTGACATAGCTGGACGTATAGGTGCCATAGCGAAAAGGCCCCGCAGTCAACTTGGGGAGTTGCCGTGTGTGTCCGTCTTCAAACGGAATAACGATCCCGTCGGAGGCTAGATTCGATAAACCTTCCAGAGGATATGTGACGAAACTGGACTTGGTCTGCTCGCCGTCCGTGACAATCGGAGAGCCTGTCTCTTCGAAGCGGCGAATGGTGTCCCGGAGCGCTCGTTGAGCGATTTGCTGGAATGCGCCGGCCGAGATCCTACCCGCTGCTTTGTCTTCGAGGGCCGCAATCAGCTCAGGCGGCCGTGGTATGCTTCCGATCGGCTCAGTGGGTATTGGCATGGGCATTCTCCCTAAGATCTGTTGCCAGGACCCCCTTCAATGCGCGTTCCATTTCTTCCGGATGGAACCCGAAGGGCCCAGTTTTGCTCTTATAAGCCGCCCGGCCATCCCGGTCGATCACGTACAGGCGGTCCGGCCAACCAGTGTAGGCGCGTTCCGTGGGATTATCCAACGGGTCCAGCAGAGCGGGGATCGTCAGATGCAAGTTTCTCACGCAAGTCCCCGCGATCTCGCTCCGTTCCTCAGTGGTCTTGGGAGTCTGAAACACGACGTTCTGCCGCACATTGGACTCCATTTGCCATACGTCGCTGGGGTGCGCCTCCTGGATGTACACGATGTAGAATGCCACGCGGTCCTTATATTGTTCGTAGAGCCTGTTGAGCACGGGAGCCTCCCGGCGGAATGGCGGTCAAGTGTAGCTGCCGAATACAAGTACCACGGGCTTCGATCCGCGGAAGGACGACAACCGTACTACTCGGGACTTGTCCAGCGTACTCAGCGCAAAATCGGGAGCCATATCACCAACGTTAACGGTGCCGGCGCGCGCACGAAACCATAATGGTTCGAACGGCAGCACAAAGTAAAATGGCCGCGGCAGCTTCGACATGAACGCGCCGAATTGTTCGGGCGGCGCTTTCATCTTCATATAGACAAAACTGAGAAAGCCCAGCCATGCGACGGCCAAACCAGCCGCTATCAATCCGGTCGTTTTGATAATGGATTTCAGCATTCGATTTGTTCCCATCAATAGTTCAGCTTCAAAGCAAACTGCATCAGCCGGGGAGAAGCCGCGCTCAGGATCTGGCTGAAGTTGGGCGAGTTGAGATCCGCCACCGGCAATCCGAAGTTCGCGTGATTGGCGACATTGAATGATTCGGCGCGGAATTGCAGGCGCATCCGCTCGCGCAGCATGAAGTTGCGTAATAGCGAAACATCGAAATCGGTGAAGGCCGGACCTTCCTCCACGTCGCGGCCTTCATTGCCGAACTGGCCGGCCTGCGTTACCGGATTCAAGCGCTGGAACGCGGAAGGGCTGACCCATTGCTCGACGGTGTGCGGACCGGCGTTCGGATTGGCGATCAGGTTCGGGCGGCTGGCGGGAATGCCGGAAATAGGTGGGCTGTTGGCCTGGAGCGAAACATTGGTGGAATCGTACACGGTGTACGGCGAGGGCGAATTGTGCGTGCCGATGACGTTGAATTGCCAACCATTCAAAATGTGTCTGAGTGCGGGCGCCGCGCCGGCCGGAATGCGCGGCTCGTAACTGGCGCTGAGCACCACTCTCTGCCGCGCGTCGAACAGCGACAGACCGTGTTCGGCAGCCAGATCGAAGGGGTTCTCCGCCAGGTCGTTCGCGCCGGCCAGCGGTTGCGAGGAAGATCCGGCCAGATTCATCGACGACAGATCGTCCAGCGCTTTCGAATACCAGTAAGAGACGTTAAATCCCAGCCCGGTGGAATATCGCCGCGACAGGCTGATCTGGCCGGCTTCATATGTGGAGTTTGTGATGTCGGAAAGCAGAGCTACGGTGGACAATTGGCAAGGACCGCCGCCCGCTGGACAACCGGCGTAGATCCTGCGCTGGTCGGCATTTTGCGCCGTAGCGCCCGGTCCGTATACCGCCGGATTGGCTTCCACATTCCGCGGCAGATGCGTTCCTTTCGATCCGACGTAGCGGATCTCGAGCAGATATTGTCCTCCGAAGGAATGTTGAATTCCGAAGTTCCATGTCTCCACATATGGAGCCCGCGCCGTGGGATCGATCCCAAACACGGTGGAGGGATGCACGAACGTGTCTGGGGCTGGAAACGTGTGGCCTGCATACGGGTCGACAAAGTTGAGACCCGCGCCGCTGTATTGATTGAATTGCGCCCAGGGTAGCGAGCTCACCGGAACCTGCGACGCGACGCCGGGACCGTTCTGGAATTGATCGTAGAAGACACCGAAGCTGGATCGCACGGCCCATTTTCCATTGCCGGCGGGGTCCCACGCAAAACCCAGGCGCGGCATAAAGGCATTGTCCCCTTGTGCGATCCCCGGTCCGATTCCGGGGTCGCCTGGGAACAAGACTCCGGTTGGAGCGTTCGGAAACACGTGCGATTGGACGCCCGGCACGAAGCCGTTCAGACGATTGTCGATTTCAGTCAGCGGATTGACGCGCTCATAGCGCAACCCGTAATTGATGGTCAACCTTGATGTTACGCGCCACTCGTCCTGCGCATATAAGCCCAGGCTCCAGTCGCGAATGCCGCGATGGAAATCGCCGAGCCCCTGATAAAACGTAACCGGTGCGCCGAGCAGCAGATTGGCAATCGCATCGTTGGTGGGAAATGTGGATGCAAAGACGAAGAAGGAGTTGGGCGCGATGGCCTGAAACATGTTGAGCTGAGTGCGTAGAAAATCGACCCCAAACCGCATGGAGTGGGTGCCTTTGATCCACGACAATCCGTCTTGTTCATTGAAGCTGTTCTGGGCCGACACACGAGGTCCTGTAATCGCGCCGCCGATCGAAGAGTAGCCCACGATGTTGAAGAACGGTGGCCCTTGGCCCAGCGCCGATGCCGAATTGATGTCGAACCCCAAGGCGGAAGGCGCGGTCTGATTCAAGCGCAGATCAAAATCGAAGAGATAGCGCAGAAATGT
The DNA here is from genome assembly GCA_050011295.1 of Bryobacteraceae bacterium. Taxonomy (GTDB): domain Bacteria; phylum Acidobacteriota; class Terriglobia; order Bryobacterales; family Bryobacteraceae; genus Palsa-89. The sequence goes on along the minus strand of JBEKJJ010000036.1, from coordinate 14,997 downwards.
TGCGCGCAGCGAATTGGTGAGGGAAGGCGAGAAGGAATGGGTGTTTGAAATCTCGGCGGAATTCGTTTTCAGATCGTCCCGCGTGGGAAAGCCCGGAACGCTGGTGCCTCGCACCGAAACCGGGTTGTAATCGTAGCCGCCCGAATAAGAGAACCGCGCGAAAAGCTGGTCTTTCGCCGAGGCATTGAAGTCCAGCCGTACGCCGGCCTGATCGTAGTCGTTGGTGCCCACCACCGTCGCACGATAGAGCGTCGGCGAAACGTTGCCCAACGGATAAAGATTCAGCACATTGAGCGATACGGGGTTGATGAACGCAGCCGGGATTTGGCCGTTGGGGAACACCGTGCCACCGGCGGCGTAGTTGATCAACGGCGTGCCGAGTCCGGAAAAATTGCCCGCACGTTCCTCCGCGCTCGGCACTGTAGCCGACGTCGTCACTCCCTGGCGATTCCGGTAGCCTTCGTAGTACAGAAAGAAAAATAGACGGTCGCGCTGGATGGGACCGCCGGCGGTTCCGCCGAACTGATTCTGCTTCAGCGGCTCCACGCCCGAGGAAAAGAAGTTGCGCGTGTCCAGCTTGTCGTTGCGCAGGAACTCGTAGAGCGCTCCATGCACTTCGTTGCTTCCCGAGCGCGTCACCACTACGGTGGTGGCGCCCGCTGTGCCGCCGTATTCTGGTGGCGCGCTTTGCGTAAGGATGCGAAACTCGGCGATGGCGTCCACCGGAATCTTCAATGCGTAGCCACCGTCCATGCGATTCATGTTCTGGGATCCGTCCAGAATGTACATGTTCTCTTCGGGACGCGTGCCATTCACCTCGTAGCTTTCGCCTTCCCGCAAAGGCCCGCCCGCTGCCACGACGCCGCTAGTGAGCGGTGCGACGCCCGTTTGCAGCAGGCCCAGTTGCGTGAAGTTCCGGCCGTTGAGCGGCAGATCGACGATTTCCCTACCTGTTACGGTTGCGCCCAGCACATTCGTTGCGGTGTCCACCAGAGGCGCGTCGGCCGTAACAGTCACAGTGGATTGCACCGTGGCCAGATCCAGTTGCAACTCGATGCGGATGGTCTGGCTCACGTCCAGCGTGATGGGTTGCCGCACCAGAGTGGCAAAATGCGTGGAATTCACAGTAACGCTGTATCGTCCCACGGGCAACAGAGGCACCCGGAACAGTCCGTTTGCGGAAGTGGTGGCTTCCTTGATGAAACCGGTGTCGAGATTCTTGGCCGCCACGCTCGCTCCGGCGACTGCACTATTGGTTTTATCCGTCACTAGACCCTCGATCGCGCCGGTTGGATCTTGGGCGAGGAGCGCTGGAAGCCCCGAAAGGCACACGATTAGAGTTGTACCTGCGAAACGGTTCATAGAGTTTTGTACCTGCGTTCCTATCTGGCGGCAGTAGCCGCTGGCATTGCTGTATTGGCCACGTATCCGTCCGCGGCGATCTTGGCCGCGCGGTCACGATAGAAGCCTGGATCTTGGGGCGCCCATGTTGCGAGGCCATCCACATAGCGATTGCACATGCAAAACATGGCCGAGATCAGAACCGTATCGTGGATTTCGATGTCTGTCGCGCCACGCTCCCGCGCGATCTCTACGTCGCGCGGCGTAACGCATTTGCCGCCGCGCTGCACTTTGCCGGCGATGGCAAGCAGCGCTTTCAGCTTGGAGGAAATTTGCGCCGTTTCAAAATTGAGTTTTACCTGATCCACCAGCGCTTCGTCGCCTCCCAGGTGTTCGGCGGCGATTGCGCCATGGATGGTCTGGCAATAAAAGCAATCGTTTTCCGACGACACGTACGCAGCGATCAGCTCGCGCTCGCCCGGCGACAACGAACTGGGCCCGCGCAACAGAACTTCAGCCAATTCGTTCATCGGCTTGGCCGTCTCCGGCCGGAAATTCATCAGCCCTCGAATACCGGGCACACCTTCGGGAAGTGAAATATGCGGCATGAATAATTTTTTACACCCCTGAACTGACAAGACTCTGAGCGAGTATAGAGGCGAGAGATATCCCGATCAATAATGCGAATCTATTAAACTCACTTGCGCCGCGTTCGATCGAGCACACCGTAGTCTTTTTGGATTATTGGACGCTCCATCGATTTCAGTTATTCTGGCGAGAAACCGGTGTGACGACAGATCACAAACGCACAAAGCGAGAACGCTACATTCCGAAAGCTGCCACACTTGCGCTGCTCAAAGTCTCGGGTAATCCGATTAACGGACTTGGTGAAACGACGCCGCGCAGACCGTCGCCATTCTTCTGGCATCCGCCCGATCAACACTTGTACGGCGAATTGCAAATTGCCGCGCGCCAGAGTATGACCAAGTGCCCAGGCTACGACGCGGCATTTATTCCCGCCCGCAATCATCCGGAACTCATTCCGGTAGCCGAGTCACGGAACGAGGCCGCCGCCGAGCAGCTAACACGTGAGGCAACTGCTTTCGCCCTCGCTCACGAGGCCGATGACGTTGGCATCACGCCGATGGATCCGCTCTATGTATTCGAGGGGTACAAGATCGAAGAACCTTGGGTGATCATGCTCGCGCTCGCTCACAACTATGAACGGCTCAAGCAGGTGCCGTCCGATGAGACCAACGGCATCGGCCTCGCCGATGTTGGTGATTGTTACTCCCGCGGAACGCGAGCGTCGCACGCACTCGCCAATTGGATTCGCTCCCAGGGTTACAACGCCAGCGCGTATCCCGGACCTTCGGCGAGCGCCCTGCTTCTGATCCCGCCGGCCATCGCCGCAGGTTTAGGAGAACTTGGAAAGCACGGGTCGCTAATCAGCCGGCACTTCGGATCGGGTGTGCGCCTCGCCGGCGTCACCACCGATATGCCGTTGATCGCGTCTGCGCCGGACCGCTTCGGCGGAGATGAATTCTGCAAGACCTGCCAGGTCTGCACCAGGGCATGTCCGCCTGACGCCATTGCCGAACACAAGCAAATGGTGCGCGGCGTGGAGCGCTGGTACGTGGACTTCGATAAGTGCATCCCATACTTCGCGGAAGCGGCGGGTTGTGGGATCTGCATTGCGGTGTGTCCATGGACGCGGCCGAACGTGCGTCCCAAGCTGCTCGCCACGATGGCGCGGCGCCTGGGTCAGATACCGCCCGAGGCATGACTGCGCAGAAGTTTTTGCCCAAAGAGCCCAAACAAAAGATCGCCAGCGATGCTCTAGTCTTATGGAGCGTTACTAGACCCATGCAGACTTCACGACTCACATCACACCAGGGCGTACGCGCGGCGTACGTCGTTCTCACTTTCGCATTGGCAGCCGGTATTCAGCCGGCAGTGGCTGAAGATACGCCCGCCAGGGTTGAAAAGGCCGTCGCAACTCTCAACAAACTCACAGATTCCTCAGGGCACGGTATGCGGCTGGAAGAAATCCGTAACGCCGACTGTATCGCGATCGTTCCGGGATTTAAAAAGGGCGCCGCAGTTGTTGGCGTAGGCTACGGGCGGGGATTCATTTCTTGCCGCAACGGCGACACCTGGTCGGCTCCAGGCGCGATCACATTGGATAGCGGCAGTCTGGGGGTCCAACTCGGCGGCGAGAAAATCGACCTCGTAATTCTCTCGATCGACAAGGAGCGGCGTTCGAAGCTGCTTTCCGATCGTTTCACGATAGGGTCGGACGCCTCGGCCGCATGGGGAAATGGTAAGTCGGCGCACGCGGATCCGAACGCAAAGATATTGTTCTTCGGTTATACCAAGGGGGCTTTCGCCGGATTCGGTCTGGATGGCGCAACCTTGAAACCCGATGAGTCCGGCAACAAGGCGCTCTACGGCAAGCCCATCACGAATAGTGAAATCGTCGGAGGCGGAACCGCTGCACCGGCAGCTGCTCAACCGCTTGTATCCAAGCTGACATCGCTTCTACACGCCGAATCCGCCACAAAGTAGTCACGGATCAATGAGCGATCAGCTTCCGGTCATTTATATCGCCCGGCATGGCGAGACCGCCTGGACTCTTACCGGTCAGCACACCGGCCTTACCGATCTGCCTCTGACTCCGCGGGGCGAACAAAACGCCCGAGCGCTAGCGGGCCGGTTGCAGGGTCTGGATTTCGCCAAAGTTTTTACCAGTCCTTTGCAGCGCGCCGCGAGGACATGCGCCTTGGCTGGATTCGGGGCCGTAGCTGAAGTGGATCACGATCTGGTCGAATGGAACTATGGCGATTACGAAGGTCTCCGCACGTCAGAAATCCGTCGAAAGCGCCCGGACTGGCAACTGTTCCGCGACGGCTGCCCGGGAGGTGAGTCACCTGCTCAAGTAATGGCACGGGCCGATAACGTGGCGAGTCGTGTGCGCGAGGTGAAAGGAAACGTCTTGCTTTTCACCAGCGGACACTTCATTCGTATGCTGGCCGCGCGCTGGATCAGCATCGAGCCGTCCGTACACAGCATGTCCTTCCTTCTGAGCACGGCGAGCCTAAGCGCGGTGGGATACGACCAAGACTTTTCCCGCCCCGTGATTCGGCTGTGGAATGACACTCATCACGTCGACGCAAACGGGTCCAATTAGAGCACCAGCATTTTTATTAGAGGGAAAACGTTAGTGGCTACAAAAAACGTAATGGAGCCCCTGAAAACTGAGTCTACAAGTATCTTGCAGCTCATCGGTCAATATAACTCTGGTCCGATTGATTTGGCGGCGACAGACAACGGCTTGTACACTATCGAGATGGCGCAGGGAGTCGGCCGGCAGCGGCCCGGCATCTTCGTTTCACGCGGTGACACACTGCTCACGTATGCGGACCAAGATGCTTGGGCCGAGAAGGCTATCCTAAATGTAGCGGGATCCGGAAAGTTCTCAAGTGACCGGACCATCGCCGAATATGCAGCAGATATCTGGGAGGTGAAGCCGTGCCCGGTGTCGTAGAAACACATTCAGTTGAGAGCAACTCTCCGTTCGCGGCTCAAGCGATCGTTAACAACGCGATGAACTCGCCGAAAGGCCGGGCATGAGCCTTCCGCTGTTTCCGGCGGAATACCGCGCAGGCGGCCTGTTGCTGCACGTCACGTCGCTACCTTCGCGATACGGCATCGGCGATCTTGGACCTGCCGCGTTCGCATGGATCGACCGCTTGTGCGACCGAGGTCAAGGCTGGTGGCAGTCGCTGCCGCTGGGACCCACGGGATACGCCAACTCACCTTATCAGGAACTTTCCTCTTTCGCCGGAAACTGGCTACTCATCAGCCCGGACGGGTTAATTGAGGATGGAATCTTGCAGGCGAGCGATTGTGAAGGGCATTCGTTCCAGGCAGACTCCGTTGATTACGAGGCCGTCCTCGCGTTCAAAATTTATCTTCTCGAAAAGGCTTGGCGCAACTTCAACGGTGGTGTACGCGCCGATTTGCGGTCGGCCTATGAGGAGTTCTGCAACCTTGAGGCACACTGGCTGGATGACTACGCCCTTTTCCGTGCTCTGAAGGCTAAGCACAACGGAGCCTATTATCTCGACTGGCCGGCGGAATTGGTGGAGCGGCAACCGGCGGCGATGGCCCAAGCCCGGAAGGATCTGGAGCGTGAGATTCAGGAAGTGCGCTTCGGCCAGTTCCTCTTGTCCCGTCAAGGCGGACAACTCAGGCAATACGCCCGATCCAAGGGTTTGAAGATAATCGGCGATCTGCCGTTCTTCGTTTCTCCAGACTCGAGCGATGTGTGGGCGAACCCGGAGTTGTTCCTGTTGGACGAAAAGCACCGGCCGCGTTTTGTTGCTGGAGTGCCTCCAGATTATTTCAGCGCACAGGGACAGCTCTGGGGCAATCCGACCTACAACTGGGACGTACTCCGGAGCACGGGCTATCGTTGGTGCATCGACCGCTTGCGCGCGCTACTGGCGCACGTTGACGTCATTCGACTGGATCATTTCCGAGGATTCGCTGCGGCTTGGCACATACCCGCGGGAGCGCCTACCGCACAGTCCGGAAAATGGGTGCCTGGTCCGGGCGCCGACTTCTTTGAGGCCGTGCAGCGGGAACTCGGGACGCTGCCGTTTATCGCCGAGGATCTCGGGATAATCACTCCCGATGTAACAGCCCTGCGCGATCGGTACCAATTACCCAGCACGCGAGTTCTTCAATTTGCCTTCGACGGAAATCCGGGGAACCCGCATTTGCCGCGCAACTTCCCTCACAACACGGTGTCATACACGGGAACACATGACAACAACACCTCGCGCGGCTGGTTCGAAGCGTTGCCAGAGGATCAGAAGAAAAACTTCTGGAATTATCTGCAGCGGCCCGCGGGCGAGAATCGCGAGGCTGCACCGGCGCTGATGCAACTGGCATGGTCGTCGCCTGCCGCGCTCGCTATAGCTCCGTTACAAGATTTGCTGAACTTAGGCGCTGAGGCTCGCATGAATGTGCCCGGCCGCGCGGATGGCAATTGGCGCTGGCGTTGCACCGAAACGATGCTATCCGATGCGCCTTTCGCGTGGCTTGAGGACCTGACAAGGACTTCGAGCCGTTTGAATGATCCTGCCCACACGCCTTTAGAAATTAAATCCGAAAATGAAATTGAGGTTACAACATGAAAGCAACACAACAACTCCATGATCTAGGCCAGAGTCTCTGGCTCGACAACATCACACGCGACTTGCTGAACACCGGTACGTTGAAACGCTATATCGATGATCTGTCCGTGACCGGGCTCACGTCGAATCCGACGATCTTCGACCACGCCATCAAGAACAGCACTGCGTACGACGCGCCGATACGCGAGAAATTGCAGAAGGCCAAATCCGACGAGGCGCTGTTCTTCGAACTGGCGCTTGAAGACATCACCCGCGCTGCCGATCACTTTCGGCCGGTTTACGATCGGACGAACGGCGTGGATGGTTTTGTATCCCTCGAAGTATCGCCGCTGCTGGCCCACGATACAGCCAGCACGATTGCCGCAGCCAAGGATTTGTACGCGCGTGCCGCGCGGCCGAACCTGTTCATTAAAATCCCCGGCACCACCGAAGGGCTGCCTGCCATCGAGGAAGCGATCTTCGCTGGCATTCCTATCAATGTGACTCTCTTGTTCTCGCGCGAGCAGTATATCGCCGCGGCCGAAGCGTTCCTGCGCGGCGTCGAGCGGCGCATCGATGCGGGGCTCAATCCTAACGTCGGCTCCGTGGCGTCGGTGTTCATCAGCCGTTGGGACGCAGCGGTGACGGGCAAGACTCCCGAAAGCCTCAACAATCAGCTCGGCATTGCCATCGGCAAGCGCATCTACCAGGCGTACCAATCTCTGATTAGTTCGCCGCGCTGGCAGCGCGTCTACAATTTCGGGGCGCGCCCGCAGCGTCTTTTGTGGGCCAGCACGGGAACCAAGGACCCGAAAGCTTCCGACACTCTCTACATCAAAGGCCTGGCAGCGCCCTTCACTGTGAACACTATGCCGGAGGCTACATTGAAGGCCCTCGCGGACCACGGCGCGCTCGGCGCCACTCTGCCCGCGGATGGTGGCGATAGCGAGACTGTGTTGGCGCAGTTCGCTCAAGCCGGCGTTAACATTGACGCCCTGGCCGCGCAGCTTCAGGATGAAGGTGCGAAGTCGTTCGTTAAATCGTGGGAGGAGCTAATGGGTGTGATCGCGCTGAAGAGCGACGCGCTCAAGAAGGCCAGTTGAGCACCCGGAGCTCTCAACACGCCGCAGCACTCGTCATGCCGGAGCACTCATCATGAATGTACTGGTGGTGGATGTCGGTGGAACCCACGTCAAGGTTCTCGTCAGCGGGCAAAAAGAGCTTCGCAAGTTTGATTCAGGACCGGAGTTGGTTCCCAAAAGCATGCTGCGTGGGGTCCGGAAGATTACCGAGGATTGGAGCTATGACGTTGTGTCGATCGGTTTTCCGGGGCCCGTTCTCCACAATCGGCCTGTCGCGGAGCCACACAACTTAGGTTGTGGTTGGCTTGGTTTCGACTTTGAAGCTGCTTTTGGACATCCTGTAAAGATGATCAATGACGCAGCCATGCAAGCTCTGGGAAGCTACAAAGGCGGCAAGATGTTGTTCTTAGGGCTGGGCACGGGCCTTGGTTCCGCAATGATTGTGGACGGCATCATCGAGCCAATGGAGCTGGGCCATTTGCCTTATAAGAAACATACCTACGAGGAGTACGTCGGCGAGCGAGGGCTGGAGGAGTGGGGCAAACGCAAGTGGCGCCGCAATGTGGAGGACGTCGTAGCTCGTTTGATCGCGGCGCTGGAGCCTAACGACGTGGTTCTCGGCGGAGGGAACGCAAAGCTACTGGAGAAACTACCGAAAGGCTGCCGTCTGGGAGAAAATGCCAACGCTTTTACTGGAGGGTTTCGGCTCTGGGAGAACGCGGCGGCGGTTCGACACTCCAGAGGCGTAGCATCGCGTTCCAAACAGATTGACATCGAGACTGAAGGAGCACAGACATGGAAACAATAGTGGAAACAATCACCGATCGCCCGCTCACCGAGCGCCGGGCGTGGAAGGCCCTCGAAGCTCATTTCCAAAAAGTCCGGGAGCTGCACCTCCGGCAGCTATTCGCCGATGACACCGCGCGCGGCACGCGGATGACTGCCGAGGGTGCCGGCATTTACCTCGATTACTCGAAGAATCGCATCACCAACGAGACCCTCCAGCTCCTCGTTCAACTTGCGGAGGAGTCCGGAGTCCGCCAGCGCATGGACGCCATGTTCCGCGGGGACAAGATCAACACCACCGAAAATCGGGCAGTGCTGCATGTCGCGTTGCGCGCGCCGCGCGGGGCATCCATCGTTGTGGACGGTCACAACGTCGTGCCGGATGTGCACGATGTTCTCGACAAAATGGCCGCATTCTGCAACCGGGTCCGGACTGGCGCATGGAAGGGCCATACTGGGAAACGCATTCTCAATGTCATTAACATCGGGATCGGCGGCTCCGACCTCGGGCCGGTGATGGCCTATGAAGCGCTGAAACATTACAGCGAGCGATCCATGACGTTTCGCTTCGTTTCGAACGTCGATGGCACCGACTTCGCGGAAGCCGTCCAAGATCTCGATCCGGCGGAAACGCTCTTCATCGTTTCTTCGAAAACCTTCACGACCCTCGAGACGATGACCAATGCCCACACCGCTCGCGACTGGGCACTCAAAGGTCTGGGCGGTGATGAACAGTCAATCGCCAAACATTTTGTGGCCGTCTCCACCAATGCCGCGGAAGTCTCAAAATTCGGCATCGACACAGCCAATATGTTCGGGTTCTGGGATTGGGTGGGGGGCCGTTACTCCATGGACTCCGCGATCGGGCTCTCGACGATGCTGGCTATCGGTCCGGAGAACTTCACGGCGATGTTGGACGGCTTCCACCAAATGGACGAGCACTTCCACACTACTCCTTTCGAGCGCAACCTGCCGGTGCTCATGGGTCTCCTGGGTGTCTGGTACAGCAATTTCTTCGGTGCGGAAACCGTTGCGGTGCTGCCCTACGAACAATACCTAAAGCGATTCCCAGCGTACCTGCAGCAATTGACTATGGAGAGCAACGGCAAACACGTCACACTGAGCGGGGCGAGAGTTAATTATCAGACTGGCCCTATTTATTGGGGTGAGCCGGGAACGAATGGCCAGCATTCGTTCTATCAACTGATCCACCAGGGCACCCGGCTCATCCCCTGCGACTTTATTGCGTTCGGCCAACCATTGAATCCTCTCGGCCGCCACCACGACATCCTGCTGGCGAATGTGTTGGCTCAGGCTGAGGCACTGGCGTTCGGGAAAACGCGGGAGCAAGTGAAGGCTGAAGGCACTCCAGACGCGTTGGTCCCGCATCGCGTCTTCGAAGGCAATCGCCCGTCGAACACAATATTTGCTGAGCGCCTCACGCCGGAAACATTAGGCAAGCTGGTCGCGCTTTACGAGCACTCCGTGTTTACGGAGGGCGCCATCTGGGGCATCGACTCGTTCGACCAATGGGGTGTTGAGTTGGGCAAGGTGCTAGCTCAGCGCATCATCCCGGAACTGGAGAGCCCCAAAGAGGTCGCGCTCAATCACGACAGCTCGACGAACAACTTGATCCGCCGTTACCGGAAGTACAAGGAGACCGCGTGAAAGCCGGGTTGGGAAAGCAATAACCACACGAAAGGAATCACATTATGCAACTTGGAATGGTTGGTCTTGGAAGAATGGGCGCCAATATGGTGCGAAGGCTTTTGCGAGGAGGTCACCAATGTGTGGTCTTCGACAGGTCACAGAAAGCCGTTGGCGAGCTCGTAGCGGAAAAGGCGGTGGGGTCCGCGGATCTCGCGGACTTTATACAGAAACTAGACGCGCCCCGAGCCGTTTGGTTGATGGTCCCAGCAGCGGTGGTGGATGAAACCGTCTCTGCCCTCGTTCCTCACTTGGAGAAGGGCGACATTCTCATTGACGGCGGTAATTCCTACTACATCGACGATATCCGGCGCGCGAAGGAACTCGCGTCCAAGGGAATCCACTATGTGGATGTCGGCACCAGCGGAGGCGTATGGGGTTTGGATAGGGGCTACTGCATGATGATCGGGGGAGAAGATGCGGTGGTGAAGCATCTGGATCCGATCCTGTCGCGGCTGGCGCCGGGACCCGGGGACATCCCACGCACGCCGGGACGCGAAAAGATCGCGGAAGGCACTGCCGAGCAGGGCTATCTTCACTGCGGACCCAATGGCGCCGGCCACTTCGTGAAGATGGTGCACAACGGTATCGAGTACGGCATGATGGCGGCCTATGCGGAAGGACTCGGAATCCTGCGCCAGGCCAACGTCGGCAAACAGAAGGCGGAGGTCGATGCCGAGACTACGCCCTTGCGCGATCCGGAGCACTACCAGTACGAGTTGAATCCGCGATATAGCGGAGGTGTGGCGTCGAGGCAGTGTCGTCGCCTCCTGGTTGCTGGATTTGACCGCTGCCGCGCTGGTGGAAGATCCGGCTCTTTCAAAATTCGCTGGGCGCGTTTCGGATTCGGGCGAGGGCCGCTGGACCATCAAAGCCGCCATTGATGAAGGCGTGCCGGTCCCCGTGCTTTCTGCCTCACTTTATCAGCGCTTCAGCTCGCGCGGTGACGCGGATTATGAAGACAAGCTGCTATCGGCGCTGCGCTATCAGTTCGGCGGACATCTTGAAAAATCCGGCGGAACAGGCGCTTGAGAGGAGGCAATCATGAGCGATACCAATTCTGACGGACTCGTCTTTTTCGGCGCCACGGGAGACCTGGCGTATAAGAAAATCTTCCCGTCCCTTCAGGCCATGGTGAAACGCGGGACTCTGAATGTGCCGGTGGTCGGTGTTGCCAAAGCGGGCTGGAACATCGACCAGTTTCGCGCGCGGGCCAAAGACAGCCTGGAGAAGCATGGCGGCCTGGATCGCGCGGCATTCGACAAGTTACTTGGCTTGCTGAGATACGTAGACGGCGACTACCAGGATCCCGCCACGTTTCAAGCTCTTCGGAAGGAACTTGGCTCCTCCGAACGTCCGGCGCATTATCTGGCCATTCCGCCGGTGTTGTTCGGCCTGGTAGTGGAGCAATTGGGCAAAGCGGACGAAGCCAAGAGCGCGCGGGTAATTGTAGAAAAGCCGTTTGGGACAGACCTGGCTTCCGCGCGGGCTTTGAATGCGATTTTGCTTAAGAACTTCGACGAGCGCGCCATCTTCCGTATCGATCATTACCTTGGGAAGCGGCCGGTGCATGATATGTTGTACTTCCGTTTCGCTAATTCCTTCCTGGAGCCGGTTTGGAACCGCACTCACGTCGAGAATGTTCAGATCACCATGGCTGAAGATTTCGGGGTCCAGGGCCGAGGCGCCTTTTACGACGAGACCGGCACCGTCCGCGACGTGATACAAAATCACATATTTCAGGTCCTGGCGAACTTAGCCATGGAGCCATCGGTTAGAACCGATAGCGAATCCATCCGAGACGAAAAAGCGAAAGTGCTGAAAGCGATCCCGCCGCTCGATGCGAACAGCATCGTCCGTGGTCAATTTCGCGGCTACAAGGCGGAGAAGGGCGTGGCGGCGGACTCGAAAACCGAGACTTTTGCGGCTCTGCGTCTCGAAATTAATTCCTGGCGATGGCAGGGTGTTCCCTTCTACATCCGGGCCGGCAAATGCTTGCCCGTAACCTCTATGGAAGTCCTGGTTCGGTTGCGGCGGCCGCCGCAGATCTTCCCGACAGACGGCATAAGACCAAACCATTTTCGCTTCCGGATCAGTCCGGAGGTGACAATGGCTCTCGGAATGATGGTCAAGTCGCCGGGCGATGAGGCGCGTGGCGAGCTGCTGGAAATGATCGCGACCCGGGGCAACCGCGCCGATGAGATGGATGCTTATGAGCGCCTGCTGCAGGACGCCATGGCCGGAGATGCCACGCTGTTTGCCCGCGAGGATTATGTGGAAGAGGCATGGCGAATCGTCGATCCGGTGCTGAAGGCCAACACTCCGGTGTTCGAATATGAGCCTGGGACGTGGGGACCTGCTCAAGTCGACGAAAAAATACTCCCTGCGGATGGCTGGGACAATCCCGTAGTGAGCGCTCCGGCGAGTGCCGGCGCGGAGCTGCACGCCGCGTGAGTTTGTTAAGGAGAGCCATGAACATCGAAGTCTTTGACAGTGCCGACTCGGTGGCCCAAAAAGCTGCGTCCATTATTGCTGCAGAGGCACGGGCCGCGGCTGCCTCACGAGGCCGTTTTCTCATGGCCGTCAGCGGGGGACACACTCCGTGGGTTATGTTGCGCGCCTTAGTGAAAGAGGACGTACCGTGGCCGTCCGTTCACGTGGTGCAAGTGGACGAGCGCGTTGCGCCCGCTGGAGATCCCGACAGAAATCTGACCCATTTGCGCGAAAGCCTTCTTGATCATGCTCCGCTCGATCCCGAGCACATCCACGACATGCCCGTGGAGTCGCCTGATCTGGAAGCAGCGGCCGCGCAATATTCCGCTACTCTCCGGCAGGTTGCTGGGTCGCCCGCGGTGCTCGACCTGGTCCACTTGGGCCTCGGCCCTGACGGCCACACTGCTTCACTGGTCCCTGGCGATCCGGTTCTGAATGTCAAGGATGCCGACGTCGCAGTAACGGGGGTCTATCAGGGGAGGCGCCGGATGACGCTGACGTATCCCATCATTAACCGTTCTCGACGAGTGCTATGGGTTGTAACTGGTGCCGAGAAGGAGCAGATGTTGAATCGCTTGCTCGCCGGCGATGAGTCCATTCCGGCGGGTCGCGTAAGCCGCGAGCAGGCTTTGGTCCTGGCCGACGGTGCAGCCGCGGGACGGTTGGCCGCTCAATCCAAGAGGGGAGCCTAAACATGCGTGTGGGAATCGCGACCGATCATGGAGGATTCGCGCTGAAAGAGGAATTGGTTGCCCATCTTCGCGAGCTGGGACACGAGGTGGTGGATCTCGGAGCGCACAGTATCGATCCTGGCGACGATTATCCCGATTTCGTCATCCCGCTTGCGCGCGCCGTGGCCGCCGGGAAGGTGGAGCGCGGCATAGCGGTCTGCGGCAGTGGCGTTGGTGCTTCCGTCTGCGCGAACAAAATTCCGGGTGTGCACGCGGGTCTCATTCACGACCACTATTCGGCCCGGCAAGGAGTGGAGGACGACCATATGAACATCATCTGTATGGGCGAAAGAACCGTGGGACCGGCTGTGGCTCGTGACCTGCTGGATACGTTCCTGACAGCCGAGTTCAGCCAAGCCGAGCGGCATCTTCGCCGGCTCGCCAAGGTTGCTTCGCTCGAAGGCCAACTCGTCGGCAGCTAAGAAATACCAAGGAGGGAAAATGAGCACCCAAGTAGCCGAACCAATTACCAAGACTGACATCGACCAACTGTGTATCAACACCATTCGTACGCTGTCGATCGATGCGGTGCAGCAGGCCAAGTCGGGACACCCGGGCACACCAATGGCGCTCGCACCGCTGGTTTATACGCTTTGGAATCGCGTCATGCATTTCGATCCGCAGGATCCGATCTGGCCCAATCGCGATCGCTTCGTGCTTTCGAACGGCCACGCGTCGATGCTGTTGTGGTCGGTGCTGCACCTCACAAAGACGCAAGCTGTGAACGCCGATTACGAGAGCCTGGGTCAACCATCTGTAACTCTCGACGATATTCGACGCTTTCGCCAGATCGACAGCAAGGCGCCGGGGCATCCCGAGTATCACTTGGTCTCGGGCGTCGAAACCACCACCGGGCCGCTGGGGCAAGGCGTGTCGATGAGCGTTGGCATGGCCATTGCCCAGAAATGGCTGGCCAACCGGTACAACCGGCCTGACTTCGACATTTTCGATTACAACATCTATGCTGTTTGCGGAGACGGCTGTCTCATGGAAGGTGTCGCGTCAGAGGCCGCATCTCTCGCCGCGCATCTGGGCCTGGACAATCTCTGCTGGATTTACGACAACAACCACATCACTATCGAAGGAAACACGCGTATCGCCTTCACGGAGGATGTCGCGGGCCGATTCCTGGCTTATGGCTGGAACGTGCTCAGAGTCACCGACGCGAACGACACGGAACGAATCGAGCATGCGCTCGAGGTTTTCCGGAAAGAGAATGGCAGGCCCACCTTCATTATTCTGGACAGCCACATCGGCTATGGCTCTCCAAATAAGCAGGACACGGCCGCTGCTCACGGTGAGCCGTTGGGCGATGACGAAGTCCGCCTGGTGAAGCGGGCTTATGGATGGCCTGAAGACGCAAAGTTCCTGGTACCGGAGGGTGTGTATGAGCACTTTTCCGCCGGCGTGGGCGCACGCGGCGCAACGGCTCGCTCCGAATGGACTAAGCTAGTTGAAACGTATCGAACGAAGTACCCCGAACTCGCGTCCGAGATTGAGCTGATGCAGCGCCGCGAACTTCCAAGCGGGTGGGATCGCAATCTTCCTACGTTTCCCGCCGATGCGAAGGGCGTCGCTGGACGGGACGCGTCGGCCAAGGTATTGAACGTTCTGGCGCAGAACATTCCCTGGTTTCTCGGCGGGTCCGCGGATCTTGGCCCCTCGAACCGGACC
>JBEKJJ010000035.1:0-43133 GCA_050011295.1 Bryobacteraceae bacterium | reverse complement strand
CAACATGGACCGACCATTTCCAGCCGGGCGCATACGTCGCACGTCCAATGGTCATCCCACCGATGTACAGCAGCTCGAACTTGCCTTTCTCGAACTCCCGGACCTCGTCCGGCGTCTCAAACTTCTTGAGGATCACATCATTCATAACAACAATATTGACATCTGGGTACAACGAGTGTGACCAAACCGGTTGCCGCGCTGCTCGCCCGAGGACTCCCACCTCGAACGAACCGAGGACTGTCCTCGTCTGGCTGCACCGCAGTCTTCTCGCCCGCGGATCGCGCGAGACCTGAACATCAGTAGTTGTATGAAACGAGAGGAGTGAAGGAGCCAGTGTTGTTGATCCGGTGGCCGCTGACCATGATCCCATCCAAAGGGCTGGTGACGCGCACCATTCCGACTCGGTTCCAGGTCGCGCTGCTCATTTGCGCGATGTTCAAAATCTTGACCTCGCCGGGCATCACCGTTTCCGCGTCAACATAGAATCGGCTGCCGTTCTCATCGAATATTTCGATTGTGGCGTTCGGGCCTTGTGTCAGGCCTGAGCAAAAATCCTGGACGCAGGTGTTGGTCAGGTTCAGGACCATCTGCGCATTGTCCGATTGGTCGAACATGAACTGCTGGGGACTTAACGCCGTGCTCTGGCCCAAAGGATAGTTGTCCTCAAAGTCCTGCGCACGCGCCGAGTTGTGATTTCGCAAAATGGCGTAAGCTCCAACCCCCGCGCAGTACTGCCCCGGATTAAACCCTTGGCAAGGCACGTTGACCATCGCGAAGCCAACGCTTGTAGCCGCGGACGAGTAATCGAACTCAAGCTTCAGCGTCGCGAGCGCGGGCAAGGAGACGTTCAGCGTGCTGACATTTCCGTAGCCCGTTACCGGGACAGTCCATTGACCGCCCTGATTGTAGAAGGTCAGCGGAAAGGAAACAGGGACGTCGTTCGTATTGTTGAACATGATCGTAGTCGTCCACTCCCCGCCGAGAATGATGATCGGGATCGTATCGTTGCCTGGACCGGATGAGTCGTGAGGTTTTGGCTTTGCAGCAATTAGCAGAGCGGCACTGACGCAAACGGGAATTAGCAATCGTTTCATGATTTGCTTCTCCTCAGAACGTATCCGCCCAGAAACGGATCCCGCTCTTCTCAACTCTCGCGGTTAGCCGCAAAAAGTTTATCATATTGGATTTATTATTGGCCGTTACCCAGCGCGTGCGAAGCGCCGCCGCCTGGAGCGCTCATCTTGGCAGGGTTATGTCAACCCGCGCATGCAACGTGCAGAGTTATCGAACGCTGACACGCGACTCACTTGCCCAGGACTTCGAAATAGCGCTCGCGAGAAATGCCGGCTGTTCGGAGGTTGTTCTTAATCACGAACACCGGCACCGCGGCGTACTTCGGAATTACGACGGGGCTGATCACTCTGGACCTGTCGATAGCGCTAAGCTTTGGCATGCGTCAGCGGGAGCGCGAGAGTCACGCGTTTCACGCTGATGGACTTCGGTCTGGCGACCTTCTGGTTCCGTTTGCTGTAGCCAGATTCCTCAAGGATCTGATCCAAGGTACCCATGTGCTCTGCTTCTTCGAGAAACAGCCGGACAGCTTCTTTGAGATTCTTCAGGGCCTTCTCTTTAGTGCCCCCGCATGAGGAGACATCCAACTCCAGCGCATGAGCCACGTACGTGCGCCCTTCCCTGAAAATGCGGGTGGTAAACTGAATCTCCATGTCGATTGAACCTTGCAAGGGAAGGATAGCACGGTCACGGCTTGCGTCCTCCCAAAATTACGAAACGAACCCAAATCCGGGACACCCGCCCCTTAAAACCCACAAATCAAACAACTTCAACCAACTCTCACTTCTCCCACTAGCATCCTATTCATCCTTCTGTTACACTCTTCACTTAAGACCCGAACCGTAGCCCAGTACCCTCCCTAGCAAAAAGTTGCGTTTTCCGGGGTAAGCTTAGATGCCTTCTGTTATAATGGGGTTTCAGGGTACCGTCCGATCTTGCATGGATGCAGTGTAGATTCTTAGCCTCCGGAGATTCCGCGTGAAACGTACTGGATCCGACGACGCGCTGCGTTGTTCGTTTTGCCATAAAAGTCAGGACGTAGTCGGCAAGTTAATCTCCTCCCCCAACGATTACCCCAGAGCTTACATCTGTGACGAATGCATCGCCGTATGCAATTCGATCCTCGAGGATGATCGGCACGATCAACCCTATGGAGCTCCCCATAAACTTCCCAAGCCATTGGAGCTAAAGGAATATCTCGATCAATACGTGATCGGGCAGGACCCCACCAAAAAGAAGCTCGCCGTGGCCGTCTACAACCACTACAAGCGCATCCAGATGAATAAACAGCGCGGCGCCGAAGTGGAGCTTTCCAAATCCAACATTCTGTTGATCGGACCAACCGGTACTGGCAAGACCCTCCTGGCCCAGACCCTGGCTCGCATTTTGGATGTCCCATTCGCTATCGTAGATGCCACCACCCTCACCGAGGCTGGCTACGTCGGCGAGGACGTTGAAAACATCATACTTAGGCTGCTTCAGAATTCGGATTGGGACGTCCAGCGCTGCCAGACCGGTATCATTTATATTGACGAGATCGATAAAATCGGTCGCAAGGACGAAAATCCCTCCATCACCCGCGACGTCTCGGGCGAAGGCGTCCAGCAGGCCCTGCTTAAAATCCTGGAAGGCACCGTCGCCAACGTTCCCCCACAAGGCGGCCGCAAGCACCCCCACCAGGAATTCACCCCAGTCGACACCACCAACATCCTCTTTATCTGTGGCGGAGCGTTTGTTGGACTCGAGAAAGTGATTTCCAAGCGCGTCGGGACTAAGTCCATGGGCTTCATCGCCCAGGAAGAAACGCATCGCGGCGAAACCCCCGTGCGGCCCAACCCCAACCGCCGCGACACGGACATGCTCGAAAATGTCCAACCCGTCGATCTCATCAAGTTCGGCTTCATACCCGAATTCATCGGGCGCATGCCGGTAGTGGCTGTCCTCGAGGACTTGAGCAAGGAAGCGCTGGTGCAAATCCTCACCAAGCCCAAGAACGCCATCGTTCGGCAGTACCAGAAACTTTTTGAGTTTGAAAATGTTAGACTGAAGTTTAGTGACGATGCCCTTGAGGCCATCGCCGCTCTCGCCATGGAGCGGAAAGTTGGAGCTCGGGGCCTGCGCATGATCCTCGAAGATCTGATGCTGGACCTGATGTATTATCTGCCATCTTACAAGAAGGTCCGCGAGTTCCTGGTGACCAAAGAGATGGTCATGACGCAGAAGATTAACATGGCCCTGTTAGAGAAGGCCGGATAAAAGTTCATCGGTTCATCAGTTCTCCAGTTCTGGAACCGAAGAACCGACGAACTGAGGAACCGAAGAACCTCCGAATGCTTACCTCCAAAGAAAAACCCGATACCAAACGCTTACCGATGATGCCCATACGGGACGTTGTGATCTTCCCGTTTATGATGACGCCCTTCGTGGTCGGACGGGAGTCCAGCGTACGCGCTCTCGAAGAAGCCTTGGCGGCGGATAAGAAAATTTTCCTCGCGACTCAACATGACGCTTCCGTGGATGAGCCCCGGCCGGACGAAATCTACAGCGTAGGTACCGTCGCCAACATCGTCCAAAGTCTGAAACTGCCGGATGGCAACATCAAAGTCCTGGTGGAAGGTGTGGAGCGCGGCAAGATCATTTCTGTCAGCGAAGACGAAGGTTACTTCCGGGCCCTGGTCAAGACGTTTAATTTTAAGGTGGACGCCGGTACTCAGCTCGAAGCCCTGGTGAGCCGTGTCACCGGACTCTTTGAGCAGTACGTCAAGCTCAGCCAGAACCTCAATTACGAAACCATGATCGCCGCCATCCGGGTGGATGAGCCTGGCAAGCTGGCCGACACCGTCGGCGCCAACCTGCAGTTGACCATTGAGGAAAAGCAGGAGCTGCTCGAAATCTTCGATCCCGTGGATCGCCTGACGCGCGTCGCGGAAATGCTGGATATCGAGATCGAGAAACTCAATGTCGACCGGACCATCCAGGGCCGCGTCAAGCGCCAGATGGAAAAGGCGCAAAAAGAGTATTACCTTAACGAGAAAATCAAGGCCATCCAGAAAGAACTTGGCCGCGGTGAAAAAAGTGAATTCGACGAGCTGAAGAAGAAGATTGACGCAGCCGGTATGACCAAGGACGCGCATGAGAAGGCCAACGCCGAACTCAAGCGCCTGGAAAACATGCCGCCCATGTCAGCCGAATCCACCGTGTCGCGCAATTATCTGGATTGGCTCCTCGCGGTGCCGTGGAAAAAGAAATCCAAGGAAATCCGGGATCTCAACTTCGCGCAGCAGGTGCTTGAGACCGATCATTACGGCCTCGAAAAAATCAAGGAACGTATCCTTGAATTCCTGGCCGTTCGCCGGCTGGTACAAAACCCCAAGGGATCCATCCTCTGCTTTGTCGGACCTCCCGGAGTCGGCAAAACTTCGCTCGGTATGTCGATCGCCAAGGCCACGGGCCGTAAATTCGTCCGTTTGTCACTCGGCGGCGTTCGCGATGAAGCGGAAATTCGCGGCCATCGCCGCACCTATATTGGCGCGCTCCCCGGCCAGATCATCCAGATGATGAAAAAGGCCGGCACCCGCAATCCGGTCTTCATGCTCGACGAAATCGACAAGATGTCGATGGATTTTCGGGGCGACCCTTCGGCTGCGCTCCTCGAAGTTCTCGATCCGGAACAGAACTATATGTTCGTGGATCACTACCTGGATGTCGAATATGACTTGAGCCAGGTGTTCTTCATCGCAACCGCCAACGTCCTCCACACCGTCCCGCCCGCACTGCAGGATCGCATGGAAGTGATCCGGTTATCCGGCTACACCGAGCTCGAAAAACTCGAAATCGCCAAGCGCTTCCTGGTGCCGAAGCAGTTGAAAGGTACCGGACTCGCGAAGGTGAATCTGGAGTTCACCGACGAAGGTCTTCAGAGTCTGATTCAGTCCTATACTCGCGAGGCCGGCGTGCGCAACCTGGAGCGCGAAATCGGAAATGTCTCTCGCAAAATAGCGCGTAAAGTGGTCAATGCCAGAGGTGATAGTAAGAAATCCGCTGGTACCCAACCTGCCCAGGTAATTCTCACGCCGGAAACGGTTTCCGAATTCCTCGGCCCTCAGAAATTCCGCGACCTTCAGGCCGACAAGAAGAATGAAGTCGGCGCCACCGTCGGATTGGCTTGGACCGAGGTGGGTGGTTCCATCCTAACCACCGAAGCGGCCGTCATGGAGGGCAAAGGCAAGCTGCAGACCACCGGGAAACTGGGCGACGTCATGCAGGAATCGGCCCATGCCGCCATGAGTTACGTTCGCTCCCGTGCCCATCTGCTGGGCATCCCCCGGGATTTTTACCGCAATCTGGATATTCACGTGCATGTCCCGGAAGGCGCCATCCCCAAGGACGGCCCGTCCGCCGGAATCACCATCGCAACCAGCATTTCGAGCGCCTTGACCAACATACCGGTTCGTTGTAACCTCGCTATGACGGGTGAAATCACCGTCCGCGGCCGGGTGCTCCCCATTGGCGGGCTCAAGGAAAAACTGCTGGCTGCCCACCGCCAGGGGATTTACGAATTGATTCTGCCCAAGGATAATGAGAAGGATCTCCCCGATATCCCGGAAAATGTTCGAAGGGAAATGACTCTCCACTTCGTCACAAATATGGACGAGGTGTTGAAGATCGCTCTGGAACGGGAGATCATCGCGCTGCCGCTGGCCGGCACCGCGCCGCCGCCGGAAATGGTACGCCAGCCGTCGAGCGAAGAACGGATTTCACATTAGGCCGTGGGGCAGGTCCCCGACCTGCCTTCCGCGTTCCCTATTGCTTCAGGGGCCTGATGGACGCGCAATTTGTAGTAAGTGCAGCCCGGCCGGATCAGTTTCCGGCTGAATCCCTCCCGGAGATAGCGTTTCTGGGAAGGAGCAACGTCGGCAAGTCCAGCTTGTTGAATTGCCTGATCGGGAAACAAGAGCTGGCGTTTACCAGTGCCACGCCGGGTCGCACGCAGTTGATTAATTTTTATCGGGTCGGCGGACAATTCCACTTCGTCGACCTTCCGGGATACGGATATGCTCGTGTCCCCAAGGACGTTGCATTCCAGTGGAAGCGGCTTATCGAACAATACCTTTTACAGCGAAGGTCGTTGGAGCTTTGCTTCCTGATACTCGACGCACGTCGGGGCTGGATGGATCAGGACCTGGAACTCAAGCAGTGGCTCGAGTTTCATAACCGGCGGTACATGGTGATCGCCACGAAAACAGACAAGTTGAAAGGTCAAAAAGAACAACGGCTCCAAACGGCCGCCATCCGAAGTCGTTCGGATAGTGAGCCTCTGCCGTTCTCGGCGCCTACATGCCGGGGAGTGAGGGAAATTTGGCAAGCGATATCGAAAATCCAGACCCAGCAGCAGTAGCTGCTCCCACCGAAGAGAATCCAGACACCAAAACGCCGGCCGCCTCTGCGCCGGAAGGCCAAGAGGCCGAACCATCCGAAGACGGCAAAGCCGCGGATTCGAAATCCCCCGAAGCAAAAGGCAGTGACGGCAAAGCGGGTGACGCAAAGTCAGCCGATGCCAAAGCGCCGGACCAGGGTCCGCCCCCCCCCGGTGGACACCGCAAGCATCGCGGCGGCGTTCCCGGCCAAGGCCAGAAAAACGGCACGCTCGACCTGGTGGAGCTCAAGGATATGAGTATCCAAAAGCTCAACCAGATCGCCAAGGATCTGGGCGTCACCGGCACCGCCGGGCTGCGCAAGCAGGAACTGATCTTCAAGATCCTCCAGACCCAAGCGGAGAAGAGCGGCCTCATCTTTTCGGAAGGCGTCCTCGAATGCCTGCCCGATGGATTTGGGTTCCTGCGCGCGCCCGAATACAATTACCTGCCTGGACCCGACGATGTCTACGTCTCACCCTCCCAGATTCGCCGCTTCGATCTTCGCACCGGCGACACAATCTCCGGGCAAATCCGTCCACCCAAAGAAGGTGAACGCTACTTCGCGCTCATCAAAGTGGACGCCATCAACTTCGAGCCGCCCGAGGAAGCCCGCAACAAAATCTTCTTCGACAACCTCACGCCGCTGTATCCGAACGAACGGCTGAAGCTGGAAACCGCCCGCGACAACTATTCCGGCCGCGTGATGGATCTGCTGACTCCAATCGGCAAGGGACAGCGTGGACTGATTGTAGCTGCGCCGCGTACCGGTAAGACCATGCTGCTGCAGTCCATCGCCAATTCAGTCACGACGAACCATCCGGAAGTGTCTCTGATCGTGCTGCTGATTGACGAGCGTCCCGAGGAAGTCACCGACATGCAGCGCTCGGTCAAAGGCGAAGTAATCAGTTCCACCTTCGATGAACCCGCTTCGCGCCACGTCCAGGTGGCTGAAATGGTAATCGAAAAGGCCAAGCGGCTGGTCGAACACAAACGCGACGTAGTGATTCTGCTCGATTCCATTACGCGTCTCGCGCGCGCCTATAACACTGTCGTTCCTCCCTCCGGCAAAGTCCTATCCGGCGGCGTCGATTCCAACGCTCTGCAACGTCCCAAGCGCTTCTTCGGCGCCGCGCGCAATATCGAAGAAGGCGGTTCGCTGACGATCGTTGCGTCCGCGCTGATCGATACCGGCAGCCGCATGGATGACGTCATCTTCGAGGAATTCAAGGGAACCGGCAACATGGAAATCCACTTGGATCGGAAGTTGATGGACAAGCGCGTTTTCCCCGCCATCGATATCACCAAGAGCGGAACGCGCAAGGAAGAGCTTTTGGTTCCCAAGGAAGAGCTCAACCGCGTCTTCGTCCTGCGCCGCGTCCTCAATCCGTTGTCCCCAGTCGAAAGCATGGAACTGCTGCTCGACAAATTGGGCAAGACCAGAAGCAACGCTGAATTCCTGTCCGCCATGAGCACCTAACCTGCCTTCCCATGGGCAAAATCAGAGTCCTCTCCGACACGGTCGCGAACAAGATCGCTGCCGGAGAAGTAGTCGAGCGTCCTGCATCAGTCCTTAAGGAACTGATCGAAAATTCGCTCGATGCTGGCGCCAACCAGCTACGCATTGATATCGACAGCGGCGGCCGGCGGTTGATCCGTGTCGCGGATGACGGTTGCGGCATGCTCCGCGATGACGCTCTGCTCGCGTTTGAGCGTCACGCCACCAGCAAATTGAGCGATGTGAAGGATCTGCTCTCCATTGCGACTCTCGGGTTTCGAGGGGAAGCACTGCCGTCCATCGCCTCAGTCTCGCGGCTGCTGCTCGAAACCCGTTCGGCGGATGAAACGACGGGCGCCGCGGTGGAATTCGCCGGTGGAAAGCTGCTGCGCTGCGACGAATTTCCGGGCCCCGCTGGAACCACCGTCTCGGTCCGCGATTTGTTTTTTAATGTCCCAGCGCGCAAGAAGTTCCTGCGTTCCGATCAGACCGAGCTGGCGCATATCGCTTCGCTCGCCACGCACTATAGCCTCGCCCATCCGAAAAAAGCTTTCCACCTACGCCACGGCGGCAATGATTTATTGGATGTTACGCCGGTAGAGACCATGCGCGAGCGCGTCTATCAAGTGTTCGGCAGCCAGACTCTCGACGAGCTGATCGATCTCGACATGGTGGAGCGCGAGCTCGCCGTGGTGGACGCCGCCGAACCCGAAACTCGTGTTTTTGGCCTGCGTGGATTCATCTCGGCGCCGCAGGTTCAAAAACTCAACCGCAATTCCATTTTTATGTTCGTCAACGGCCGGCTGATTCGCGACCGGTTGCTGATGCACGCGCTTTCGGCCGCCTATCATAACCTGATGCCGCCATCCTGCTTTCCGTTCGCACTGCTGTTTCTGGACTGCGATTGCGAAGAAGTGGATGTCAACGTTCATCCCTCGAAAACCGAGGTCCGCTTCCGTCACGGAACATTCGTGCACGATTTTGTTCGCGACACCATTCGCGATCGGTTGATCGCCGCGCGGCCGGCTTCCAGCCTGCCCGTTCCGTTGCCGCCTCAACCCGCGGCCGCACTGCCCTATTCCGATTTCACGCAGCGCATCGAGAATCAGCAGTTCGAGCCGGTGCCGGACGCCGGCGTTCCAACGGAACGCATCGATGATCTTCCGGTATTTCATCTAAAAACCACCGCAGCGCCGGAGCAGCGATTCGATTTCGAAAGCGTTGCTCCGCAGCCGGTGCCGGACACCCACGGACCATTGCCGTTTGGCAGCGAAACGCCTCAAAGCTTGGCGATTCTTTCCGATTTGCGGCCGCTGGGCCAGATTCACGACAGCTTCATCATCGCGGCGGGACGCGATGGCCTCTGGATCATCGACCAGCACGTGGCTCACGAGCGAATCCTGTTCGAGCAAGTTCTGCGCCAACAGGCCGAAAACCGCGTGGAGCGCCAGCATCTGTTGATGCCGATGCTACTGGAATTGACCGCTTCGCAGCAGATCGAGTACGCGCACATCGCGAGCGAACTGGAGCGCGCCGGTTTCGACTCCGAGCCTTTCGGGAATCGTACTATTGCAGTAAAAGCCGCGCCGGCGGGCGTGGGTCCAGCCGATATCGAAAAGCTGGTTTTCGAAATTCTCGAAATCGCCGATGGCGAACTGCGCAAAGTATCCGTGGACGACCTGCGCCGCGGCATGGCCGCCAGCATCGCGTGCCGCGCGGCTATCAAAATCAACATGCGGCTGGATCAAACCAAAATGGAGTGGCTACTCAAGGAGCTGGCCGCCACCCAGTGTCCCATGAGCTGCCCGCATGGCCGGCCCATCGCGCTGCGTTACTCGACGCGCGATATCTTGAAGAGCTTTCACCGGATCTGATTACTCCCACTCGATGGTGCCCGGGGGTTTGTGAGTCAGGTCGTAGAAGACGGCGCAGACGCCGGGGTCGGCCAGTAGTTCGTGCGCCATCCGCTGCAACAGTTGGTTCGCCATTCGCACCACTTGCGCGGTCATTCCGTCCACGGAATGAATGGGGCGCAGAACGATTGAATCCGGGGCGCTCTCGATGCCGAGTGGAATCAGGACCACCGGGAATTGCCAGACTTCGCGCTCGAATCCGCTTTCTTCCGAAAGGCGGCGAACGGTCGCATCGGCGCGGCGCAGGCAGGTGAGCCGTTCCCCGGTCAAAGTGCCGCGAGTGGATCGCATGTCGGAGAGACTGGCTCGTTGGCTCACTACGCCGACTACGCGGTTGATGGTTTCCCACATGCGATTCACCAGCGTGGTGGCCAGTTCATCGGTGGGCAATTTTTCGAGCGCTAGCACCGAACGGTAACTACGCGAATCCCCCTGCACGCCCACCGAACGAATTGGCAACAGCCAGCCAGGATCGAGCGGTTTCACGGGCGCTTCGGACTCTGAACACAAACAGCGGATCGCGAGACCGGGGCCCGGAAATGGATGGCGGTGCAAAAACTCAGCCGGAATTCCCAACTCCGCGCCGATCTCGCGTACTTCGTCCTTGTAGAACGATGCCAGCGGCTCGATGATCCGGCCGCTCTCGAGCAGCTTCTGAATTCCGGCCACGCGGTTGTGATGAGTTTTGATCACGTCCGCTCGCGCGGTGCCGCCGGATTCAATAGTGTCGGGGTAAATAGTTCCCTGCCCCAGAATCCAACGGCCATCCAGAAATTGGCCGGTGCTCAATACCCGCTCCTGAACCGCGACGAATTGCTCGCCGATGATGTGGCGCTTCTTTTCCGGATCGCACACGCCTTTGAGCGCCGCAAGAAATTCGCCGTCAGCTTCCTCGACATGAAACGCCGTAGCGCCGAGCTGTTCAAACAAACGGCGCACATCGGCGGTTTCGCCATCGCGCATCAGGCCGGTGTCCACATAAATCCCGTAGACGCGATCCGCTCCCAGGGCCCTGAGACAGAGTGTGTAGGCGACGGTAGAATCCACGCCGCCGCTGACGAAAAAGAACACGTTGCGATCTCGGGCGACGTCCCGTATCTGCTCTTCGAGCGGACCGATGCGGTCCTTCGGATTCCAATCTTTCTTGCATCCACAAATTCCGAAAACAAAATTCGAAAGAATCCGGCGGCCTTCGGTGGTGTGGACAACTTCGGGATGGAACTGTACGGAGAGCAGCGGCCGTTCATGATGGGCCATGGCTGCGATCGCGCAGGTTTCGGTGCCGGCGAGCGTTTCGAATCCTGGAGGGACTGATTCCACCTGATCGCGATGGTTCATCCAAACTTGTGAATCGCCGTTTAGCCCTTCAAACAGCGCGTGAGGTTTAACACGGTGAAGGACGGCCAATCCGTACTCGCCCTTACTGCCCTTTCGAACGTGGCCGCCCAGATTGTACGCCATGAGCTGCTGGCCGTAACAGATGCCGAGCACGGCGCAGTCAGTCGAGAGAATTGCCGGATCGATGCGGGCGCTGTCCTGTTCGTAAACGCTATCCGGGCCTCCGGAGATAATCAGCCCTCTGCGATCGCGCAGTTCAGCCACGGGTGTTTCGCTCGGGCGAACTTCCGCGTACACTCCCAGGTCACGAATCTTTCTGGCGATGAGATGACAGTATTGGCCGCCCGCGTCGAGGACGGTGATTTGTGGAGCAGACTGGTTTTTCAAATTCTACGGCCGCGCGTCGCGGTTGGTCCGCATAACGATCAGCTTTTTCGATTTGTCGAGCAGCGCTTTGGCTTCCGGCATGCTATCAATGGCCTTGAGAACCATCGGATCGGCTTCGGCGGCCACCTTCTGCGATTCTTCAAAGCTGAACGCGGTGGCGTACATCTCGCGCTTCAACTGCTGCAAGATCCAGATTCGATTCTCTGTCCAATCGGCCTCGGTAAATTGCACTTGCTGCTTCGACAGGTATTCGTGAAAATCGTTCAGGACGGAATTATCCGGCTCCCAGCCCTTGGGAAGTTTGGCCGGATGCGCGCCGAACCACTTCGCGGCATAAGTGAAGAAAATGAACCGGTCATGCCGGAAAAGTCCCGTCTGGAATTTGTTGTACTTCGGTTCGTACTTTTCATCCGGCGTTATGCCGTCGCCGCCGTAGACTGGCCGGCCGCTGTCGGTGCTTTTCACATCCAGCGGATTCTTGGTATCCGTCCGCTTGCCGTAGTAATAATCGAGGAACGAGATGTGCGAATAGTCGCGCTGAATGAGGCGCCCGCTGGGAGTGTAGTAATGAGCCACGGTGAGAGCCAGGCCGGTGTCTTCGGGGAGTTGCCAAACCTGCTGGACCAGTCCTTTGCCGAAGGTGTTTTGACCGAGAATCCAGGCGCGGTCATGATCCTGCAGGGCGCCGGCGACGATCTCGGCGGCGGATGCGGAGTAAGGATTCACCAGAACGACGATGGGATAATTCTGCCCGTAGGCGCTGCCGTGAGCCAAGAACGGCTTCTCAGCCGAGGCGCGTCCGTGCTGCGAAACCACGACTTCCCCTTTTCGAAGGTAGTGGCCAGCCACGGCGACACCTTCGTTCAGAAGGCCGCCTGGATTATCGCGCAGGTCGAACACGAGTCCCTTGATGTTGACCTCGCCCAAGCGCTTGAGGTTATCTTCCATTTCCTCGCTGGTGTGTTCGTTGAACGCCGAAACCTTCATGTAGGCAATGCCGGGCCGGAGCCAGAAGGCCTGTTCGACGCTATAGCGCGGAATCTCATCGCGGACGATGTCGAAGCTGATGGGCTTGTCGGCGCCCTCGCGTCCCACAACCACCTGAACTTTGGTGCCGCGCGGACCTTTGAGCAGATCCGCAATTTCCTGGGTGGAGAGGGCGTCAGTGTGCTTGTCGTTGACTTCCAGGATGACGTCGCCGGGGCGGAGCCCTGCGCGGTAGGCGGGCGATCCACCGAAAGGCGCGATTATGATAGTTTTGCCGTTGCGGGGGCCGATCGTCATTCCGACGCCGAAGTAGTGGCCTTGCTGATCGTCACGAAGGCTCTGGAAATCCTTGGGGTCGAAGAAATTCGAGTGGGGATCGAGCGTGCGCAACATGCCAGGGATGGCGCCTTTGTAGATACCCTTGTCGGCGGTGACCGGCTCAGCAAAGTTCTTCTCCACCAATTCGTAGACTTTGGTGAACTGTCGGATGCTGGTTTTCAGATCCTCTTCGGGTCCGGCGGTGGCCGCCGAAACCCCCGTAAGGCCGGGGCCAAACACACCGCCTAGAACGGAGCAAAAGACGATAACAAGAAATGCGAATAGAAGGGGTCTTAGCCGACGCGCCATCGGAACCTCGCTAGTTTTAGTATAGCGGAGTCAGGTGGGTTCGCGGCAGAGACCCGGTAAGCACGTGGCAGCATTGCTGTGCTGGTACTCGACCGTGCTTGGTCGAATGACCGAATAAGGTCAATCGCGCTCTGGTGCGAACGGATGCGGCCCTCATGTTACCGGCCCGCTTCGGAATGGTGATCCATGTGCCCTTCCTAAATTTGTTAGAAGGTGGCATTCACATGACGATTCCGAGATGGGCAGGCTTATCAGTAGTAATGGCGTCGCTGGCGATGGGCCAGGGATTCACGGTGGAGAACGCCAGCGTGGGCACTCGCGCGATGGTGAGCAGCAGCGACGATCCCCGTCCCATCACAGCCACAGAGCGTGTCCGGTGGGCTCTCGTCAGTACCCTGGGACCTCAGGCCATTATTGGCCAAGCCTTCACCGCTGGGCTCGGAACATGGAGGGACAAGCCGTCCGAATTGGGACCGCACTGGGACGGATTTGGTGAGCGCGCGGGCTTGGGCCTAAGCGAAGCCGCAGTGAGTCACACCATGGAAGCGGGCTTGGGCGCTATCTGGGGCGAAGATCCGCGATACTCCCGAGATGCGGGTGCTCCCTTCAAGAATCGATTGGCCCACGTGGTTAAGATGACGTTTCTTGCCCAGAATCGCTACGGCGGCCTGATGCCGGCTTATGCCCGCTTCATCGCGATTCCGAGCAGCAGCGCGCTAGCGGACACCTGGCGGCCGGAGAGCGAGCGCTCTATGGGAAATGTGGGAGCGCGCATTGGCCTCGGAGTGCTAGGCCGAATGGGGACTAACGCGTTCATGGAATTTTGGCCCGACGTCCGCCGGCACATCTTCCGGGAAAAACGCGCTTCACCAGACTTTGCAAATTTGCAGCCACGTTGAGGCATTGCCTGCCCCGTGTTATTTCTGACGCGGTGCAGGGTGTTGCTCGGCTTCGGCGCCCGGATGGTCCGATCCGGCTATGTCATCCTGTTCTTTCTTTTGCTTGTCGTCTTCTTTCATTTCGATTACGTACTGTTTCTCGGGTTGAGCGAGTGACTGGAGCTCCAGGAACGCGTTTCCCAGGGTTCCATACGTGGGAACGTGTCCGGTGTAGGTGATCAGATAACGGTCATCCAGCCAGGCCAGACCTCGCTTGAGGAAGAAGATGACGAGTATGAGAGCTACGTAGAGAACAAGACCTACAAACAAGATTCGCTCGATGAGTTCGAAGGAGGATAGCTCCACGGACTTCAACTGTGTTGTTGCGAGTAGATACACTGAGGGCCACCTTTCTAAAGCACCGACTCCCTTACGGTCGCCGTTCGGTTGGTTTGGGGAAAATCTAGAAGGTGGGAGGGCCGCGGAAGGTTATGTCTGACGCGAACGGTCCACAGATATACAAACGTGACTGGTGGCTGACGCGTCGGTGCGTGATGAAGACGGCTGCGACGTCGTAGAGAAAAACAGGGAGGAGAACAGCTGCCTCAAAGTGTCCGAAGGGGCTGGTGAGAGCTGCAGAGAGGATGCAAGCGCTGACGGCTAGCACGACAGCAATCAATGCCCATCGATGTCTGCGGAGCGTTAGCATTTGCTAACCACAGGATAACAGTACTTAGTTTTGCGGAGGTGCGGAAGTGCGGGAGACTTTGCCGGTTTGGGCTTCCGCTAAGGAGATGTGGTTCGTTTCCAGCGTTGTGCCTAGGATCTGGTCGATGGAGGTTCGGGCGTCGCGCCATGTGACCAGGGCGCCGATTTCGGAGGATTGCGCGGCGGCGAGGTCGCGCTGGGTTTGCGTTACATTGTAGGGCGTCGACGCGCCCAGGGCGAATTTTTTCTGCTCGGAGTCCAAGAGCTGTTTCTGGAGAATCCGGTTTCTTACCGAGGCCTCGTAGCGGGCGCGGGCTTGCTGCAGGGCCACCACGGCGTTCAAGAGATCCACTTGCACTTGATTGATATCTTTCTGGATGCCGAGCTGGGTTTGGCGAAGGGTGAGCTGATCGATACCGTAATCGCCCTGCGCCTGCCGGTTCAATATCGGCGCCTGGAAGGTCGCTCCTCCCAGATCGGACGGGAAATTGTTCCGGATTACCTGACCGAGCGCATTGTTCATTCCGCCGACGAAGTAAGAATTCGCCGTAAACGGTACGCCATTGATGACCACTGTTTTTGGGTTTCCGGCCAATCCGGCCGCGCTTATCTGAACGAACGGCTCCAGAACGGGCAGCAGTCCGTTCTTGGTGCCGAGGGCATTCACTTGGGCAACCTGCTCATTCAATTTTTCGGCGGCGAGATCGGCGCGATTGGCTACGGCCTCTTGAAGCATGGTGGGGAGGGGCGGGAGATCGTCCTTTTCAGGCATGACGATACGGTCCAGCGGCACGATTCGGACATGGCGAAGCACGGGATCCGCCGAGCCGGTGCGGCTCAAGAGATTCTTGAGCTTCACTTCCTGCTGCTCGAGAGTGGTTTGGGAGACAACCAAGTCGCGTTGGCTGGCGCCCAACTGGGACTCCGCGGTGGTGAGATCCAGGGGCGCGAGCGATCCAATCTGGACTTGCTTTTGATTGTCGCTGTAGAGGGTCTGTGCCAATTCTAAAGCGTTCTGCTTGGCCTTGACGTCTTCGTAGTCGGCTGCCAGGCCGTAGTACTGGTTCAGGGCGTCCACCACCGAGTTGATTACCTGAGCTTTGAAATTCAGTTCCGACTGTCTGAGTCCAATTTTGCGAGCTTCGATGGTGCGGGTGTTCACGGCCTTGCCAAAACCACGCAGGAGATTTTGTCCGAACGAAACGGAAACGCTGGGAGCCACGCTGGGATTCAAGACGTCGGTGGCCGCGTTCTCGTTCAAGTAGTGTTCGGTATAGGAGATCGTGCCGCTGCCACCGTAGGAAAACCCGTCTTGGAGGGTCGCGTTGTAGGAGCGCGTGTTGGAGATCAAGACGTTGGTTAAGCTCAGCGTATTGTTGTACTGCGGTGTGGTGGTGTGGCTGAAGATGGCTGAGCCGGTAATAGAGGGGTCGAAGGTTTGCGCAACGGGGCCGACCTGAGAGACGGTGGCATTGGATGTCTTGTTGGTGGGCGTGGTTCCACCTGTTGAAACAACGCCCGCGGCCGCCTCACTCCCCACCACGCCCTGGCCGCTGGCTACGGAACCGACTGTGGAGGCCCCGTTGGGAACGCCCGGCAATGCTCCGCCGGCTTGCGCGCGCTCCAGGTTCCAGTCAGCGAGGATGGGGTTGTAGCGCGACACCTCAATATCGATATTGTTTTCGAGCACCAGGGCGATGGTGTCCTGGACGGTGAGATAGAGAGTGCCGGCGCGGATCAGATCCTGAAGTCGCGGAGAGTTCGAAAGGCGAGCGGGTGGGACGTCCGCAGCCAGATACGGCCGCCAGAAAATAGGCGCGGAGGGCCGCTCTGGATCAATGGAGATGGATTGGGCTGAGGCGCAGGAAAGCCAACACGTGTAGGAGAGAACGAGCGCCACGGCTCGGCGGATGAGAGGTTGGCAGGCGGAAGCGCCTGCCCCACGGGTCATTGTTTTTCTCCTTCGGGCAGGTTGGCAGGAAGCGTGGAGGGGCGCGAGACGCGTCCAATTTTCGCCTCGTCGAGAGAGATAGCGTTGGCTTCCAGCGTGGTACCTAGAGCCTGGTCGAGTGCAATGCGGGCGTGGGTGTAGTTGGCCATGGCTTGGGTCACGCTGCTGGCGGCGCTGGCCAGGTCGCGTTGGTCCTGAACCACTTGATAGATGGTGCTGGCGCCTAACGCGTTCTTTTTCTGGTCTGCTTCCAGAGTTTGCTGCTGCAGGGTGCGCGCTTTCACGGCGGCGTCATAACGAGCGCGAGCCTGCTGGATTCCGATGACCGCATTCTGCACGTCCACCTGAATTTGATTGACATTCTTCCGCAGGTTGAGCTCGTTCTGGCGGATTTCAAGCAAGCTGGTGACGTAGTCCGACTGCGCGGCGCGGTTTCGAAGCGTGATTTGCAGGTTCAGGCCGGCGGAGTAATTTGGAAAATTACGGCGAGCGATCTGCGCCAGCAGGTTTCCATAGCCTCCCTCGAGGTATGCCAGCGTAGGGTCGTTCGAAACTCCGGTCAGCGCATTGTTAGTCAACTCGGCGAAAGCATTGAGCGTCGGTTTCAGGGAATTTTTGATGCCGATGAGATTCATTTGGTTGCTTTCGAGATTGAGGCGGCCCTGGGCGATTTCAACTCGCTTGTCGACGGCCTGTTGCACCAGCTGATCCGTGGGCTCAAGAGCTTCGTTCGCCGGCACAGGAATGGTATCGAGGGGAATAACGTGTACGCCGGCGAGCGTGGGATTTCCAACGCCATTGCGGCTGAGAGCGTTCTTGAGAACGATTTCCTGCTGCAGTAAGTTGGTCTCGGAAATAACCAGGTCTTGCTGAGCGGCGTATAGCGTGGATTCGGCGCGAGTAACTTCGATCTCAGCCAGCGCGCCGATGTTCACCTGTTTCTTGTTGTCCTCCAGCAGCAATTGCGCGGTCTCGAGCTCGTGCTTTCGCGACAACACATCATCGTGAAAACTTACCAGATCCCAATAGAGGTTGAGAATGGAGGCCACGGTGACAATCACCTGCTGCTTGAATTGCAGATCGCTGACCTTCAGGTTGTTCCTCTGGACGCGGATATTGCGGTCGTTCACCGGGCGGCCGAAGCCTTGCAGCAGAGGCTGCGTCAGTTGAAGATCGAGGCTGCCGGAGGTGAAAGGATTCAAGTCGTACTGCGCGCTGTTCACTTTGTTGTGTTGGCTGGTGTAGGTCCACTGGCTGCTTAGGCCGAAATCCCAGGTCTGTATGTATTGGGCCTGGTAGGTACGCGTGTCGAGAACCAGCGCGGTGGTTCCGGTCAGGAAAGTGTTGCTCTGCGGACTGGTGACGTGCTGGTAGAGCGCCAGGACAGAAAACGAGGGATCAAACGACGGAATTGCCGGACCTAGCTGCGTGACGATACCGCCGCCGGAACTGACGCCGTTGCCGGCCGAGAGCGTGACAGTATTGCTGGTGCTGACGCCGGTGAGACTGACGCTTTGAGGACCCTGCGCGACGCCCAGGCCTACGCTTCGCAGGGCGCCTCCGCCTTTGGCGCGGCGCAGAACTTCTTCCGCCAACAATGGACCATAGCGCTGCACTTCAATGTCGATGTTATTTTCGAGCGCTAGCGCCACCACATCCTGCGCCGAGAGATAGAGATTGCCGGCTCGAAGCAGCGACTCGAGGCGCGACGTATTGGCCAGGTTGACGGGCGGAACATCTCTGACTTGATATGGATGGGTTAGCCAGCCCAAGCCACCTTTGGCCGGATCGATCCGGATCTCAGATTGGGCCGCAGCCGGGCCGATGAGCAGGGAGGCGCACAAAACGCAAGCTAGTCCTTGGAATAATTTCATCGCTTTGGAGGTTAACCCTTCTATGATGGCACACGCAATTGTGGATCGTGGGCCTGGCAGAAGCTCGATCCATTGCAATGTACAACGCTCAAAACTGGCGCTATGTTCCTGCTAAGTGGACAGCTGGATCGGCGCGTACATCCCAAAGTCGATCGAAATGATAGATCTATGCTACGGCCTACTTTACGTACTTGGGGGTTCCGTTTGTCCACGGGTTGTAGCTGGATGAGAAGGCGACGCGTTCGGAAATTGACGGATGGCTGAAGGTCCAGAATTCGATGAACGGATTTGGATCGGGTTCATCGAGACCTTCTTCTCCCAGGACCTGGAAGGTGTGTGCCGCAACCGCCGACGGATTCGGAACGATGCCGTGGATTACTTCGAGTCCATAAATGTCGGCTTGATGTTCCTGCCAGCGGCTGTAACCATTTGCCACGGGCTCCGTGAAGAAACTGAATACTGAGGCGATCAGCAGCAGAGCCGGCAGGCCTGCCCAATCCGTTACTCCACGGATATGCCAGCGTGGGCCCCAACGGCCGAGAAGCCAATAGAGGACACGGAAACCGGCGTAGAGCAGAAGCAAGCCGAAGAGGGCGGCGAGAATCAGGGAATTGCGGACGTGTCCGAGGACGTAGTGTCCCATTTCGTGGCCGAAAACCATCAGGACTTCGGGCGTGGTGAGTTTCTGGAGCGTGGTGTCCCACACGACGACGCGCTTCGACGCGCCGAACCCGGTAACGTAGGCGTTCAGAGAATTCAATTTCTCGCTCGCCTTCATTTCGAACATGCGGTCCGGTGGAATGGCTAGGCCGCCGCGCGCGACCACTTTTTCTAAATCTGTTACTAGGTGGGCGTGCTGATTGGCCAGAGGTTCGAACTTGAAGAAGAGGGGCTCGATGATGAACGGCTCGACAAAGGCGATGGCAAATAGAATCGGCAATGATGCAAGCCAGAAATAGAACCACCAGCGCGTCGGGCTGCGCCTGATTACGGCGTAAAGAATGAAAGCCAGAAGAATCGAGAGCAGGATGGCCAGCACTTCGCCTTTGGTCCAATCCCAGAGCCAGGATGGCCAGCTTTGGACAGACTGCTGGAAGAGCAGTTCCAGGTGCTGGCCGTACGCCGCGAGCGGGAGATCGAGCAAATCGTTGGCTAGCAGCAGTAATGGGACGAAGATCACGGCCTGGATGAAGCGGCGGCGAGAAGCGGCCTCGGCCCAGTCGCGAAATCGTGCGGCGACGCCGAGCGCGAGGATTGCGAGAAGGATCGCGACGCCGTAGATCTGACTGGTGAAGTAGAGCCAGTGCCGGGCATGGGCGTACTCGACGGCTTTTTGCAGTTTGTCGGGTGGGAGAGAATAGGTTTGCGATTTTGGCGGGGGTGGTGGTGTTGTCTGCGCAGGCGCGAGCGAGATCGTCAGGAGAATGCAGAACAGAAGCGCTCGCATCTACGCGGTCATCTTTCTTTTTCGAAGCTCGTCGAACGAGACTGCCAGGATGATAACGGCTCCAATGATCACCTGCTGCCAGTAGGGATTGGTTCCGAGGAGATCGCTGCCGTTGGCCAGCAATCCCATAATGAACGCACCCACCAGCGTTCCAAGCACGCTGCCTTCGCCTCCGCGCAGGCTGCCGCCGCCGATTACGACAGCGGCGATCGCCGTGAGCTCGTATCCCTGGCCGCCGGTGGGTTGGCCGGTCATCAATCGGGAGGCTTCAATCATGCCGGCGAGCCCCGTGAGTAAACCCGCGATGGCGTAGACGGCTGTGGTGTGGAAACGGACCGGAACACCGGCGTAATACGCAGCTTCCGGATTGCTGCCGATGGAAAACGCGTAGCGGCCGAGGCGGGTGTGTTCGAGCAGCACATGCATGGCTAGCGCGCAGAAGAGAAGTATCCATAGCACGAACGGAACGCCCAGCAGCGTGCCTTCGCCGAGGTAAGAAAAGGAAGGCGGAATTTGGTGGACGGGTAGGCCCTTCGAAATGATCAGCGCCAGGCCGCGGAAGATCCCCATGGTGCCGAGCGTCACGATAAATGGATTGATGCGAAGGGAGGTGGTCATCAGGCCATTCGAAAATCCGCACAGCATGCCGGTGAGAACGCCGACGATCATTCCGGCGGCGATGCCTTGCTTCTCCATGGTCATGGTTCCGAGCAAACCTGCGAGCGCCAGGATGGAGCCGACGGATAAATCGATTCCGCCCGATATGATGATCGCAGTCATGCCGAGGGCCATGATGTTGATCACGGCCGTTTGCCGCACAACGCTCGAAAGGTTCGTCGCCGTTAAGAAATTAGGTGAGGCGATGGAAAGGATGACGAACAGCGCGATCAAGGTGAGGAACGGCAGCAGCCGTTGGATCATCCGGCTTGCTCCTCGGTAGTTGCGGGGCTGGATTCAAATGCGGCGCAGCGCATGATTTGCTCCTGCGTACAGCGGCCGGCGAACTCGCCGCTGAGTTTTCCTTGGCGCATGACTAAGATTCGGTCGGCCACTTGCAGCAGTTCTTGCATTTCGGAGCTGACCATCAGGATGGCCGCGCCGCCGCGGGCCAACTCATCCATCATTTGGAAGACTTCGGCCTTGGCGCCTACGTCGATGCCACGGGTGGGTTCGTCGAACAGAAAAATGCGGGCGTGGCCCACCAGCCACTTGGCGATGGCCACCTTCTGTTGATTGCCGCCGCTCAACCTTCCTGCCAACTGTTTTCCGGATGAGGCGCGGATGCGGAGGCGCGCGGTGTAATCGGCGGCGATCCGGCGCTCACCGGAGTGATTGAGAAATCCGAAGCGGCTAACCTGGTTGAGGCTGGCCATGGTGAAGTTGTAACTGATGGGCAGAGCCGTGGCGAGGCCGGCACGCTGCCGATCTTCTGGAATGAGCGCCAGGCCGGCGCGCACCGCATCGCGTGGGGAGCGAATGCGGACCTCGCGGCCGGATACCGTTACGGCGCCTTGGTGGATGGCGTCCAATCCGAATAGGGCGCGGCAGAGCTCGGTGCGTCCTGCGCCGATCAATCCCGCAAGGCCGACAATCTCGCCGGCGCGGAGTGAGAAGCTGATGTCCTTGAGTACCGGCTCACGCGTGAGATTTTGGACGCGCAGCAGCTCCTCACCGGGTGGAACCGGCGTGCGCGTATAGATCGAAGTCAACTCGCGGCCCACCATGTGACGGATGATGTCGTTCGTGGAAAGATCGGCGAGTGCTCCAGAATGCACTGTTTCGCCGTCTCTCAATACTGTGACGCGGTCGCCAATCATGCGCAATTCTTCGAGACGATGGGTGATGTAAATGACGCCGACATTGCGGGCACGCAGAGTGGAGACTATGCGGAAGACTTCCTGGGTTTCGGTGTCCGAAAGCGAAGAAGTCGGTTCATCGAATATCAGCAAGCTGGAGCCTTGCTGAATGGCGCGGCAGATTTCCACCATCTGCTTGCCGGCGGGGCTGAGTTTGTCCACGCGCCAACGTGCCTGCAGCGGAAAGTGATGCTCCTCGATGATGCTCTGGGCGCGCTGCATCATCTGGCTTCGATTTACCCAGCCCAGCGGCAGGCGCGGCTCGCGTCCCAGAAAAATATTTTCGGCGACGGAGAGATGCGGGGCCAGCATGGATTCCTGATGAACCATCGCTATGCCATGGGACGCGGCCTCCGCAGGGCTACGAAAACGGACACTGGATCCCTGCCAGAACATTTCCCCACCGTCCGGTTCCTGCATACCGGCTACGATCTTCATCAGCGTAGATTTGCCGGCTCCATTTTCACCCATCAACAAGTGGACTTCGCCGGCCGCGACGTCGAGGTTACTGCCGCGCAGCGCCGCGACGCCTCCAAAATGTTTCCGGATGGACTTTAGTTGCAGAAGCATTCGCGTTTCAAGCCGGCTTTCCGCAATTGATCATCCAGGGAGTGCCGAATTGATCCACTAGGATACCGAAGCGCAGGGCCCAGAAAGTTTGCTGCAGGGGCATTTGCACAGTCCCGCCTTCCGCCAAAGATCTGAAAATGCGATCTGCCTCCGCGGGATCGTCGAGATTGAGCGACAGCGAGAAACCCTGGGGCTTTTGATAGTGCTCTGGTAGAACATCGACGCCCTGTAGCACCTGGTCACCAACGGCGAGCGTGGAATGGATGATTTTGTTGCGCCAGTTGGGCGGTGTTGGCTCGGGTGAATCCCCGTAGGTCATCAGGAAGGAGATTTTGGCGCCCAGGCACTTCTCGTAGAACCGGAAGGCCTCCTCACATTGGCCGTTGAAGGTTAGATAGGGTTTCAGCTGCACGTTCTTGATCGTAGCTGAATCTTGGAAACCAATGCCTGCCGGGATGCATCTCCAGTTAGAGTGGCACGACTGGTTTACTACCTGCATGATGAACCCTCGGCGTTCCGTTTGGAACTCACTGGGACGCTTTCAGCCGGTAACTTGGCGGAGATCGAACGCGTATGGCGAACGGGCTCTTCCACGCTAGGCACGCGCGCTTTCATGGTGGATGTCGATAGTCTGACGTCGGTGGATGACGCCGGCCGACGATTGCTGGGGCGGTGGAGGCAGCTGGGCGCGACCTTTATTGCCGAGTCTTCCGAGTCGAGAGCGATTGTGGAATCCATTGAGGGGCCGGGAATCGAGCGCAAAGCTGCGGGTTATTGACAGGTTTAGACGGTTGCCGTCAGCCGTAGCCCTGGAAGACCCGCGAAATCGGATGTGTTCAGGGTCCACAATTCCGCCTGACGGGTGATTGCGCAAGCGGCGATTGCCAGATCAATCTCGCGCCCGCGGGGACGACGAGCGGACTTGTAGAGCTTGGCGCTGAGAGCGGCTTCGGCGAATCCGAATGGAATGGCCGAATCACTGGGGAACAAAGCTTCTTGCGCGGCTAACTCCTGGGGCAAGCGCGGGCCCCGCAGCCACTCATATAGCACCAACGATGGAACTAGAATCCGTTCTCCGCGTTCAATATGGTTGCGCAACGCCCCGGCCAGGCGCCGGGGACCGGTGAGGCTGTCAATAAGAACCGACGTATCTAGAACAATCAAGCATTTCTTCGGCCGGCCAGAGATTTCCGGCCTCCGGCTCGGCGAGCGCGGCGCAGCGCGTTCAATTCATTCTCCACACTCCGCAGGCTGCGGGCGGGGATGCGAGGGACGACCTCATCAAAGGTACGCAGCAGATGTAGCCGCTCACGCTCACTCAAGTGACCGATTCGATCGTGAAACTCCTGGATCGCCTCCCGAACCACTTGACTCTTAGGCAAAGAAAGGCGAGTGGCCGCGTCCTGAAGCCGTGCCACGGTAGTTTGATCGAGAGTAAACGTGACCTTGGTGCTTGCCATACCGATACCATATTACCATACTGGTCGGGAGCCCGAGCCTGTACTATCATTACGATGTGCGGACGCTGGTTCTCTTCGTAATTTTGATATTTTGCTCGAGTGCGGAGGCGCAGGTCGATGAGGCTTTGAGCGAGCTCTCCGCGGTTCATCAGTTTCGCGAAGTGGCGATGTCCCCCGATGGGAGCATGGTGGCGTGGATCGAGATGATTCCTGGCAAGGCTAACAGCGATTCCAGCCGGGCAGCCGTGGTCGTAAAAGATTTGCGGGATTCGAGCGCTTCGCCCCGGACTATTCTGGATGGCGGCGAGTCCGCGCAAGGTCTGGCGTGGTCGCACGAGGACAAGTTGGCTTTCATCGCGAATACGGATTCGGAAAAACAGCTTCAGTTGTACGTGGTTGATAAACCGGGGCATGGTAAACCGCGCAAGGTCACGAATGTGGAGGGATACCTGGCGGACCCGCACTGGTCGCCGGATGGGCGCAGCATCGCGATCCTGTGGATGGAGGGCGTCACGCACATTCCTGGACCGCTTGAGGCTACTGTTCCGGATAGTGGAGTGGTGGCGTCCGAAATTCACCTGCAGCGGCTAGCGCTGGTGAATCCGGCTGCTGGAGTGCCGCGCGTGATTTCGCCGGATGGAATGCACGTCTACGAATGCGATTGGTCGCCGGACGGAAAAAAGTTGGCGTATCTCGCGGCGCCAGGGCCTGGTGACGACAATTGGTATATCGCGGAACTGTTTACCATCGATACGCAGTCCGGCCTGGTACAGCATATTTTAAAGCCAACGATGCAGATGGCGAATGTTCGCTGGTCGCCCGATGGAAAATCGATCGCGTTCATCGGCGGATTGATGAGCGATGAGGGCTCGACGGGGGGGGATATTTATGTCACGCCGGTGACTGGCGGTGCGGTGGAGGATGTGACTCCGCAGCGAAAATCCTCGCCAAACTGGTTCCAGTGGGCGCCATCTTCGAAGCAGATTCTGATGACCGAAGACATTTCCGGGAACATGGCGCTGTCGACTGTGGATCTGGCCTCGCGTAGCATCGAGACGATTTGGAAGGGTGAGAATAGCATCGTATTTTCGGGCGATGCGAACACCAGCGCGATGATCCGATCTTCGTGGGATCACGCGCCGGAGATCTGGGCTGGCCGCACTGGAGCGTGGCAGCAGATTACTCACGCGAACGATGGCCGGCACGCGGGCTGGGGCGGTGTGAAGAATATTGAGTGGATGAACGAGGGGCTTACGGTGCAAGGCTGGCTGCAGTTTCCGCAACCGTACAATCCGGCCAAGCATTATCCGATGATTGTTTTGGTGCACGGAGGGCCGGCGGCTGACACGCGTCCGTCCTGGCCTCGGCCGGGGCTACCTATCCAACTGATGTCGGCGCAGGGATACTTCATTTTCTTCCCGAACCCGCGCGGCAGTTATGGGCAAGGCGAGGCCTTCACTCGAGGGAACGTACGAGATTTCGGATACGGCGACCTGCGCGATATTCTGGCTGGCGTGGATAATGTCGTGAAGAATTATCCGGTGGATGACCACCGCGTGGGCATCGCGGGATGGAGCTACGGCGGTTACATGACCATGTGGGCTGTCACGCAGACCAACCGATTCCGCGCGGCGTTCGCAGGCGCGGGCATCACCAATTTGCAGAGCTACTACGGAGAGAATTCCATCGACCAGTGGATGCTGCCGTATTTTGGCGCGTCGGTATATGACGAGCCTGCGGTGTATGCACGAAGCTCGCCGATCACGTTCATCAAAAATGTGAAAACGCCGACGTTGATCGCGGTGGGTGAGCGCGATGGGGAATGCCCGGTGCCGCAGTCCTATGAGTTCTGGCACGCCTTGAACACGCTAGGAGTGAAGACGGAGTTCGTCGTTTATCCGGGCGAGGGGCATAGCTTCCGCGATCCGGAGCATCGGCGCGACCTTTTCCAAAGAGTTGCTAAGTGGTTCCAAGACAATATGCCGGCTTCGGAGGTAAAATAATCGCTCATTAAGGTGTGCGATGGCGGAATCTGGAACGTCGCCCAAGCTCGCGTTAGTGGAAGAATTGCGCGACTACTATGAGCAGATCGAGAACGTCGCAGAGGACGCGCAAGAGCTTACGGCACCGCTGGATGACACTCAGTTCAACTGGCGGCCGTCGCCCAAACACTGGTCCATTTCCGAGTGTCTCGAGCATCTGAATGTCGCCGACGGGCTGGATCTGCCGCTGCTCGCTGAAGAGATGGAGCGCGGCCGCGCGGCGGGCATGACCGGGCATGGGCCGTTTCGATACGGTTTCATCAGCCGCTGGTTTGTTGGTTTCATGGATGCGCCGCCGAAGTTCCGAGTGAAGGCGCCGAAGATCTACGCGCCGGCCCCGGGGCTGTTGAAGGATAGAGTGGTCCCGGAGTTTCTGGCGATTCATCAGCGGATGCTGGAGTTGCTGACGAAAGCCAATGGATTGGATCTGGCGCGGATCAAAGTGCCGAGTCCAGCGGGGCCGTTTAAAATGAGTTTGGGACAGCGCCTTGCGCTGCTGGCCGCGCATGATCGGAGGCATTTGTGGCAGGCGTGGCAGGTGCGGAAAAACCGGGGGTTCCCGATCTAGTTATTTGGCCGCGGATCAACGCGAATGAACGCGGATAAGACTTAAAGCAGGTCGTCGCGGTGTTGTTGTTCCAGTTTCTTTACCAGGTCGCCCACTTCTTGGGCGCGGGAACGGTCGGCTATCAGGAGAGCATCCGGAGTGTCTACGATTACTAGATCTTTCACGCCCAGGAGGGCGACTAATTTACCTTCGGCGTCTACGTAGTTGCCGGAGCTTGAGTGCGCTAGCGCTTCGCCGCGGAGGACGTTTCCGTTCGCGTCGCGTGGGAGCAGCTCATAGACTGCGTTCCAACTGCCGACGTCGCTCCAGCCGAAATCGCTGGTTGCAAATCCTACAACGTTGGGGGCTTTTTCGAGCACCGCGTAGTCGATGGAAACGTTCTCGCAGTTTGGGAAGACGCGCTTCAATTTCGAAGAGAATTGCCGATCGCTGAAGGCCGGCAAGCTGGCCAGCAGGGTCGCGGTCTTCGGCTGGAACTGACGGAGGGCGTCTAGCAATACGGAAGTCTTCCAGAAGAACATGCCGGCGTTCCAGTAGAAGTTTCCCGCGCGCACGTAGCGTGTCGCGGTTTTTAAGTCGGGCTTCTCGCGAAACTGGCGCACTGGGAGCGGCTCGCGGGCGCCGGTCTTGAGGCCTTTGGGAAATTCGATGTATCCGTAGCCGGTTTCGGGCCAGCGCGGCTGAATCCCCAGCACTACGATCTTTCCGGCGGACGCGGCTTTGAATGCCGGACGCACGAATTGTAGATACTTGGCCGGCTTCGAGATCATGTGGTCGGCTGGAAAGACGCCCATCACTGCGTTCGCATCGATGGATTGCAGGATATGCGCCGCCAGGCCAATCGCGGGCGCCGTGTTGCGTTGGGCCGGCTCAGCCAGAATCTGGGACTTGGGCACTTCGGGCAATTGCCGGACGATCTCGCCGCGCAGGTGATCGTTCGTGAGTATCCAGATGTATTCGGGTGGGAGAACGGGGCGTAGGCGATCGACTGTTTGCTGGATCAGGGATCGGTCGCCTCCGAAACGGAGAACTTGTTTAGCGTGGCTGCGGCGGCTGCGCGGCCAGAAGCGCGTACCTCGACCGCCGGCCAGAATCAGGCCGTAGTTACTGGCGTTGCGGCTCATCCGCCTAGCGGGTATCCATGAATGAGTTTGAGCGTCCGGTTCCAGCGGGTCTTGGTGAAGAAATGGAGCGACAGGTCCACTAGATGGTGAAGATTATAATCCTTCAGGTCTTCAGTAGGCGCATCGTAGGACCAGAAAACGATCAGCGGCTTGCCCATGATGTTCTCGCGCGGCACCAAGCCCCAGTAGCGGCTGTCGAGCGAATTATCGCGATTGTCGCCCATGGCGAAATAGCTTCCGGGAGGGACCACCAACACGCCGCTCACCACATTCTCGTGCAACATCTGCTCGGCGCGCGCGCTCATCTTCGGATCGGATGCATAGTCGGGCTCGCCGATCGGAAAGTTGTCCCGGTAGAGCATGGAATTGTCGAGGTGGATGACGTAAGGCTCGTCCATCGGTTGGCCATTGATGAAGACGCGTTTGTTGACCATTTTAATGTGATCGCCGGGAACGCCGATCACGCGTTTCACATAGTCCACCAGCAATGTGGGATGGCGGAACACGATGATGTCGCCGCGCTTCACGTCCTCATACGGCAGAATGTACTTGCTCAACGCGCCGGGTGGGGCGTAGGCCAGCTTGTCGACGATAAGATGGTCGCCTGTGTAGAGCGTGTTATGCATCGAGGAAGTGGGAATCACGAACGGCTGCGCGATCGTGGAAGTTCCAAACAGCAGGATTAAAATCGTGATGGCCCATTCGGCGGTGGAACTGCGCTGAATAGGCACAGGGGCCGGGGCGGAATCAGCGGGTTTAGTTGTCGCTATGGTAGCCATGAATCAGCCTGAAGGTTCGCGTCCAGCGCGTTTTGGTGAAAAAATGTTCGGCCAGGTCGACAAAGTGGCGCCCGAGAGCATTCACCGATGAACTGGCCAGACTTTCGGTGCTGGCATCGTAGGACCAATAAATGATGAGCGGTTTCCCGATGATATTCTCGCGGGGCACAAAGCCCCAATAGCGGCTGTCGAGGGAATTGTCGCGATTGTCGCCCATGGCGAAGAAGGATGCCGGAGGCACGATTACTTCCCCGTTCACGACATTATTCGCCAGCATTTCGCTGGCGCGCGGCATCAGCATCAGGTTGGGTTCGCTAGAAGGAAAGTTGTCGCGATAGGAGTCCGGATAAGGATTCTTGTGGTAAACGTAGGGCTCATTCTGCTTGATGCCGTTACGATAAATCTGTTGATTGACGATCTTGATGTGGTCGCCCGGAACGCCAATGACGCGTTTGACGAAAGTTTGGCTGATGTCTACCGGATAGCGGAAGACGATGATATCGCCGTGTTGCGGCTCCTCATAAGGGAGGATGTACTTGCTCACCTTCCCGCTCGGCGCGTAGGCCAGTTTGTCCACTAATAGGTGATCGCCGATGAGCAGCGTGTCTTCCATGGATCCAGTGGGAATGACGAAGGCCTGCACCAGCGTGGTAGTACCGAACAGCAGCAGCAGGATGGTGATGGCCCATTCGGCGATAGTTCCGCGCGGAGGGTCAGGCTTCAGGGCCACGTCGACGGCAGGCGCCGGATCTACCACGGCAGTCTTGCTTCGGTCCGATGAGGCTTTCATAATGCTGGTACTTTCAGTCTATCAGCCCGCGGCCGCCGAAGCCGAAAGACCTCGCCGAGCGAGATGTAGATGTTCACGAGGCCGAGACCGCTCAGAGCGCCCCGGAAATAGGTGCTCTCCCAAACTTCGCGTGCCCACGGCGCGAGCGAGGCAATGGAGTTGTTGCTCCAATAGTCCATCCAAGGAAAAACCAACAGGAATACTCCTACTTCAAAGCAGACGATGATGAACAGCAGGCTGGCCAGCTTGTGAAACCACGAGGTTTTGGCAGGCTCCACGGGATCTTCGACGAGTGGCTGCCGGTCTAC
This sequence comes from Bryobacteraceae bacterium, assembly GCA_050011295.1. GTDB lineage: Bacteria > Acidobacteriota > Terriglobia > Bryobacterales > Bryobacteraceae > Palsa-89. The sequence goes on along the minus strand of JBEKJJ010000035.1, from coordinate 13,543 downwards.
TGGTTGCATGCCGCCATTTCCAGAAGTGGCGCTTCTTGATCCGCAGACCATTCGGGCGGAGGCTGGTCAGGCGGGAACAGTTCGCCTTGTTGCGGATAACCGGTCCAAAGTACGTGCTTCGAATGGTCACGCACTGGCCAGAAGCTGAAGCGGTGCAAGGACGTGGGACCGTGATCCTCCAACCCCTTCCAATGACGGTCCGTCGAATAACCCTTGTTGCTTTTGAGGCCGTATTGCGGGAACACCTCATCCCACTTGCACATACACGCGTCCCTTTCCACCTTCGCTAGAATAGACGCGGCAGCGATGCATTGGGATAGGGCATCGCCATGAATGAGCGCGCGCTGGGCGATGGGAAGGTCCACTGTAATGGCGTCTATCAGCAGATAATCCGGCGCGGGGCGCAGGCGTTCCACGGCTCGACGCATGGCCAAGCGCGAGGCTTGATAGATATTGATGTGATCGATTTCGAAAGCATCGGCAGCGGCCACAGCAAAAGCTACGGCGCGTTCGCGGATGCGGACGGCTAGAACTTCGCGGCGTTCCGGCGGAAGCTGTTTGCTATCGCGCAGACCCCGGATGGGGCGATCCGGCGACAGGATTACGGCTGCGGCAAACACCGGCCCGAACAAGGCGCCGCGGCCGACTTCGTCGACGCCGGCGATTCGCTCAAAACCCTGGGCCTGGGCCTCACGCTCGTATTTAGCCTGACATCTCATCAATCACGCGCCCTCAATTTCAAGAGAGCGCTGGCAACCTACTCGCGCTCGCGCAGGCGGGCGGCCTTACCCTTCAAATCGCGAAGATAGTAGAGCTTAGCGCGCCGCACCCGACCGGTACGCACCACATCAATGTGATCGATGACGGGCGCGTGCAGCGGGAAAATACGCTCCACTCCCTGGCCAAAGCTGACCTTGCGGACGGTGATGGTTTCGCCCAATCCGGAGTTCTTGCGGGCAATCACGGTGCCTTCGAAAGCCTGCAGGCGTTCTTTGTCACCTTCTTTAATCTTGACGTGCACGCGGATGGTGTCGCCAGGGCGAAACTCCGGCCCTTCAGGCTTCTTATGTTTAGCGACTATTTTAGTAAGGAGGGGGTTAGGCATGGTTACAATTCCTTGAATCTTCTATTGTAGTAGATCCGGGCGGTTCCGTGCAGTCTTCTCTCGGGCTGATGCGAGACGCCACCGGCGAATCTCTTCGTGATTCCCGCTCAGCAGGACGTCGGGGGCCTTCCAGCCCCGGAAATCCGCAGGCCGGGTGTATTGGGGACATTCCAGAAGTCCGGCATCGCCGAAGGACTCCTGGAGTGCGGAATCCTGATTGCCAAGCACGCCGGGCAGGAGCCGTGCCACGGAATCCACTACGATGGCCGCCGCCAGCTCGCCGCCGCTCAGTACGAAATCGCCAATGGAAAGCTCTTCGTCGGCCAGATGCTCGGCCACGCGCTCATCTACGCCCTCATAGCGGCCGCAGATCAGGAACAGCTCGTCAAATTGGCTTAGCCGGCGCGCAGTTTCCTGATTGAAGCGCTTGCCCTGGGCGGAGAGCAGCACAAGGCGCTGCTGGGCGGAACGTTCGGGCCAGATGCTTTCCACGGCTTCAAAAATGGGCGCTGGTTTCAGCAGCATGCCCTCGCCACCGCCGAAGGGACGGTCATCGACGGTGCGATGCCGGTCGTGCGTCCAGTTCCGGAGATCGTGGATTTGGATTTGGATGATACCGTGAGCCGCGGCGTTGGCTACTACGCCGTGTTTGAAGGGACCGTCGAAGAAGTCCGGGAAGATGGTGAGGATGCGGAAAGTCATTTTTGGCCGCGAATGAACGCGAATGAACGCAAATGTTTAGTTTAAGCCACGGATGCACGCGGATGTTTAGTTCAAGTCTTCTAGGCCCTCAGGGAGCGTGACTTCGATGCGGTGGTGCTCGGGGTCGATTTTGGTGCAGATCGATTTGGCGAAAGGGATTAGCATTTCTTTGTTTTCTGGCGTTCTTACTTCGATTAGCGGTGTGCCGGCGGTTTCTTGCCAAGCTTCTACGGTTCCTAGCAGGCGGCCGGTGGGGTCGAACACTTCGCAGCCGAGCAGGTCTGTTTGGTAATACTCGCCTTCTGGCGGGGATGGGCGCTGATCCAACGGGATTGAGACATCCGCGCCGGCAAGGCGCTCGGCGTCTGAGATCGTGTCCACACCTTTGAACTTGAAGATGAGGTGATCGCCGTGCATCCAGGTGCGCTCCACTTCCATGGGAACGCGATTCACCAGGACATTTTTCACCCGATCCGGCTGATTACTCAGCGGGGTGGCGGCCAGCTCGCCTTTGTTTCCACGGGCTCTAAGGAGACGGGCGATGGTTACGAGCTTCAGAATTATTCCAGGATTTCCAGCGTGAATCGCCGGTTCAGCTTCATTCCAGCAGCGCCCAGAAGAGTGCGAATGGATCGCGCGGTTCTCCCTTGCTTGCCGATGACCTTTCCCAAGTCAGTAGGGGCGACTCGTAACTCAAGCACCGTAACCTGCTCGCCTTGTACTTCTTTGACAACCACCTGGTCGGGCAAATCCACGAGCGCTTTTGCGATGTCTTCGATAAGTTCCTTCATGTCCAGCTGCCTGTTAGTAGTTTACCCCGTGGGGCAGGGCCGTGCCCTGCCATTCCTAGCCGCGGCCGGCTGGAAGCGAAAGCAGTTGGGCGCTGGGTCTGAGTTCGCGGCAACGGCTCCCTTCCGGTCGCGGTTCAGTTTCTCACTCTTCGCGAGGGGTCTTGCCGGGCAATCCGGCTGGATTCTCATGCACTCGCTCGCGGAAGCGGCCCTTCAAGCCAGTGGCGAGCGAAACGCTGTCCTCGCCGAACTTGTCGCGAATATGATCCACGGCCGTAAGCGCTTTTCGCCAGCGATTGGTCTTGTCTTCCGCTAAAAGGTTGAGCTGGCCCTCCTCCGGCTCCAGTCCGGATGCGTGCACGCCCAGCAGCCTGATTTTGGCTCTGGCTTTGCAATTCTGGTGGAATAACGCACGAGCCTCTCGGAAGATTTCGGTGTCAAGCTGGGTGGCATGGTCGAGCGAATGAGCGCGCGTGATAGTGGAGAAATCAGAATAGCGGAGCTTGAGCTGAACCGTCCGGGCGTAGAGCTGATGCTCGCGTAGCCGCCTGCCTACCATTTCCGAAAGGCGCAGGAGCGTGGCTTCGAGTGTTTCGATGTCGGCTGTATCCTCATTGAACGTGGTTTCGTGGCTAATTGATTTCGGGTTACCATCCTCGCCGACCTCACCATCGAACCATCCGCCAGCATCGAGCCCACGCGACTTTCCCGCCAGCGCGAGGCCCCACTGGCCGAAATGCTGGCTCAAGAATTGATCATCCAGTTTCGCGAGATCGCCGACTTTGCGGATGCCCCAGGCTTGTAAGTTCTTTTCCGTGACTTTGCCGACGCCGGGGATCTTTCGTACGTCGAGCGGGGCAAGAAATCGCGCTTCTTCAGCCGGCAGCACCCACAGGATGCCGTTCGGCTTGGCTTGATCGGATGCGACCTTCGCGACCATGCGCGATGCGGCGATCCCGATGGAGCAATTGAGAGCTGTCTCGCGCTTCACTTTGTCGTGCAACTGATGCGCGGCGCGAAGGGGCGGGCCGTGCAGGCGTTCCGTACCAGTAATATCCATGTAGGCTTCGTCGACGGAAGCCATTTCCACTTGCGGCGAAAAGCTTTTGAGAATTGTGTAGACGCGGCGCGAATAATCGCGGTAACGCTCGGGGTGTCCGTCTACGAAGATGGCTTGCGGGCACAAGCGGTAGGCAGTCCGGAGAGGCATAGCGGAGTGGACACCAAACTTCCGCGCGGCGTAGGAGGCGGCCGAAACGACTCCGCGTTGATTGGACTGACCGCCGACCACGACGGGCTTGCCTTTGAGCGAATCATCGAAGAGTTCTTCGACGGAGACGAAGAAGGCGTCCATGTCGACGTGGAAGTAGGTCTTCATTGTCGTCGGCGCTCTGTACCAGGATACTGCGCATTGCCTCCACGGCCGAATCTCTTGGCTGGGTGTTCGACATAATAATGGAAAGCATCCAGGAACCTACGAAAAACCGAGCCGCGTCCGGCAGGAAGCGCAAAGGGTGCGGCGCGCACCGCCAAACGGACCAGGAACTGGCCCGCGCCGCACTCCGTTTTGCGCGAAGTTCCTTAGAAGCGCTACCCCGAACGCAGAACTAGCGGCAGCTGTGGTATCGCTCCTTCCGGTCGCGGCTCGGAATTACACCGTCGAATGGCTCCGCCTGTAGTGGCCCGAGCGTGTGCGTCGTTTTGGCCCGTCGGCACAGTCGAAAGCGATACAAGTGGGTCCTCATGGCGTGAACCGCGCCGCCAGGACGCGCGGCAGGCCCGCCAAGTCCGCCTGAACCGTGATCTCGCTACATTCGGGGCCGAGCATTTTGCGCACGGGGTCCAGTGAATTGTAGCCGAGCTCGAGTAATAGCCAGCCTCCGGGACGCAACACGCGGCGGGCTTCCGGGATGAGGCGTTCGTATAATTCTAGGCCCGACGGTCCGCCGAATAGTGCGACTTCAGGCTCGTAGTCACGGACTTCGCGCTGGAGCGCGGGGTGGTCGGTCTTTGGAACGTAGGGTGGGTTGGAGGCTATCAGATCGAAACTTGCATCCGCGAAGCACGAGGTTAGGTCGGCGGCGAGAAAGCTGACGGGCGCCGAAAGCCTTCGGGCATTTTCATTCGCGATGCGGAGCGCTGCAGTCGAAATATCGGTGGCATAAACTTGCGCGCTGGTTTCGAGAGCGACGCTGATGGCGATGGCGCCTGAACCTGTGCCGACGTCCAGCACTTTGTCGCGTGGGCGGAGGCGCGTGAGGGTCGCTTCCACCAGATGCTCTGTTTCCGGGCGTGGAATCAGGACGTCCGGTGTGACGCGGAATTCGCGGCCATAGAATTCCTGATGGCCGGTGATGTATTGCGTCGGCTTGCCTTGCAGGCGCTGGTGCAGGTAGCGGCCATAGTGGATCCAGGCGACTTCGGTTAGCTCTTCTTCGGGGTGGGCGTAGAGATATTCGCGTTCGCGGTGGAGAGCGTGGCAGAGCAGGACTTCGGCCGTGAGGCGGGGGGCTGCGATGGAATCTTCTTCGAATAGCTTGGTGCCTTGAAGAAGTGCGGTTAGGATGGTCATCTGAGAAAAGCGTCCACACGAGTGTGGACGCGGCACGCAGGAGTGCGTGCGCCACGATTTAAACAGTTAGGCCGCTTGGCCCTGGTCGCCTTGGTCCTTTAATTTCTCGGCCTGATAATATGCTGTCAGCGCTGTGATCAGGGGGTCCAGGCGGCCTTCCATAATCAAGTCGAGCTGGTGCAGGGTCAACCCGATGCGGTGATCGCTCACCCGGTTCTGCGGGAAGTTGTAGGTGCGGATCTTTTCGCTGCGGTCACCCGAGCCCACCATGCTTCGGCGCTCCGCGCCGAGCGCTTGCCGCTGTTTATCCAGCTCAATCTCGTATAGGCGCGAACGCAGTACCCGGTCGGCTTTGGCGCGATTCTTGATCTGCGATTTTTCGTCCTGGCACGAAACAATCAGCCCGGTGGGCAGATGCGTGATTCGCACTGCCGAGTAGGTGGTGTTCACCGATTGCCCGCCGGGACCGGACGAACAGAACGTATCGATGCGAATGTCCTTGGCGTCGATCTTGATTTCCACCTCATCCGCTTCCGGGAGCACGGCCACCGTAATCGCCGAAGTATGAACGCGTCCTTGTTGCTCAGTTTGCGGGACGCGCTGGACGCGATGCACTCCGCTTTCGTATTTCATCCGGCTGTAGACTTTGTCGCCGCTCACCAGCGCAATTACTTCTTTGAGTCCGCCTACTGGGGATTCACTCATGGATGTCACTTCCACGCGCCACTTCTGAGTTTCTGCGTAGCGTGAATACATGCGGAAAATCTCCGCGGCGAACAAAGTTGCCTCGTCCCCGCCGGTGCCGGCGCGGATTTCAATCACCACGTTCTTCTCGTCCAGAGGATCTTTCGGTAGCAGCAGCACCTTCAACTCTTCTTCGATGCGCGCCAGCTCCGGGCCCAGCCGATTCACTTCGTCAGTGGCCATCTGGCGCAGTTCGGGATCAGGATCTTGCAGCATCTGCTGGCCTTCGTCGTAATTGTGCTTGGCCTGTTTGTAGTCGCGGTATTTGTTGACGATTTCTTCGAGCTCGGATCGCGCCTTGGCGGTCTTGCGGTAGGTGTCTGAATCACCAATCACGGCCGGATCCGCCATCTGGCGGGTAAGCCCCTCAAACCGCTTTTCGATATCGTCGAGTCGTTCCGAATATTGCATTTCAGCACCTGCGGCCCGTGGGCGGCCTAGGTCTTAAGCGATGATCAGTTCCCCGCCCTGAGCTTTTTCGAGTTCCATGGCGCCTTGGAGCGCGTGGATGGCGATGGCGGCCTGTTCGTCTGAGGGAGGTTTGGTGGTGACACGCTGCAGCCAGAGGCCGGGGGTGGTGAGAACCGCCATCAGGCCTTGTTGATGCTTGGCCGCGAAACGGATGAGTTCATAGCTAACACCCAGAATCAGGGGCAACAACGCAATGCGGCCGAGGAGCTTCGCGACAAATCCGTCGAAGGGCAGCAGCGGATAGACCAGAATTGCCAGGATCATCACCACCATCAGGAAGCTGGTTCCGCAGCGCGGGTGAAAGGTGACGAATTTCTGCGCGTTCTCGACCGTGACCGGCTGGCCGGATTCGTAATTGAAAACCACCTTGTGCTCGGCGCCGTGATATTCAAAGGTGCGGCGGATGTCCTTCATGCGGGAAAGCACATACAGGAACCCAAGGAAGATCACCAGCCGCAGAACGCCATCCATCAGATTCACGGTGAGACGCCCGTGCATGGTGGGGAAGGTGCGGCCGATCTCGGTGGCGAGAACCAGCGGCAGAAACTTATACATGAACAGGAAAAACAAGAGCGAGAATCCGAGCGTCATCCACATCATCCAGGGCTTCAGCTCGGCTGGATTTTCTTCGCCCTTGGTCTCTTCCTGAATCATCACATGAGTGGAAAACTGGAGCGCTTTGATGCCCAGCCACATGGCTTGTCCGAGGGTGCCCAAACCGCGCAGCACCGGCAATTTGAAGGCCGGGTATTTCTCGGAAACGCGCGCGAGCGGGTTCTCCTCGGTAACGATCTCGCCGCTCGACTTCCGCACGGCGACACAATAGCTGTGCGGAGAGCGCATCATCACGCCTTCCATCACGGCCTGCCCGCCGACCAGGGTTTCCTCGCCGCTTTCGAGGATAGGCAGCATCTGAATATGTGCGCTGAGGCGCGCTAAGCTTCGGATCATTAAATTGAGGGACTCCTTCATCATTATACTTCGTGGGGCAAGCTTGCGGTTTGTCCTACACCGAGGAGTGAAGAACTAAGTAATTTATTTTGTGAACGAAACGCCCGGCAGCACAGTATAATCGGAAGCCTGAAAGGAGTACCGATGCTAAAGAAATGCTCACTTTACCAATCCGCCACGTTGACGGCGGCGCTCACTTGTTCCATGGGCCTGCTTAGCGCCCAAGATTACTTCAACAACAATTGCAGGAATCTCCCCAACTACGACGCGCTGAAAGCCGCGTTGGCGGCAGCCACTGCTACCGAGGCTAGCGGTCTAAACAACCAGATGTGGGGCACCATCGTGGATCGGGACGGGATTGTTTGCGCGGTAGCATTCAGTGGAGTAAACCGCGGAGCGCAGTGGCCGGGCAGCCGGGTTATCTCCGCTCAAAAGGCCAACACGGCGAACGCATTCAGCCTGGATTCTTCGTCCAGCAGCGGTGGCTCGGGACAGCCTCACGGTTTGGCTTTGTCCACTGCGAATCTATATTCCGCGGTGCAGCCGGGCGGCAGCCTGTTTGGTCTACAGGAAAGCAATCCCGTCGACACCGGCGTGGCGTATGGCGGATCATCGTCACAATATGGCACGGCGTTCGATCCTATGATGGGACAGAAGATTGGCGGGGTGAATGTATTCGGAGGCGGGCTGGCATTATACGGACCTGGCAAGGTGATCCTTGGGGCCGTGGGAGTGAGCGGAGACACCTCCTGCGCCGACCATAATATTGCGTGGCGCACTCGCAACAATCTGGGGTTGGATCACCTGTCCGGAGTCGGCGGAGTTTCGGGCGATGCCGCACGTCCCGACAACATCATTTTCGACATCACCGCGAATCCGAATGGTGGCACCGGGATCAGCGCCGGAGGATTCGGCCATCCGACGTGCTTGAACGCGTCGGGGTCCGGTACGCTGCCGGCAGTGCAGCCGTAATAAGAGAATCCAGAAGTCAGAATACAGGAGCCAGAAGGAGGAACGGCGCACAGCGCCTCTTCTTCTTCTGGATTCTGAATTCTGGATTCTGCTGCCCCGCTTAGTGCGGCAAATCGCCAACCGGTTTCTTACTGGCGATTTCGTTGTAAGCGTCCTTCACCTGACCGGGAAACCCGTCGCCCACCCAATTCTTGACCGCTGCCGAAAGCTGAATGCTGGTGGTGGATTTGTCGCCCGTCGTCTGCACCACTTCGTCCAGTTTCTTGCCTGCCTGGATGGCCGCGGCGACAGCTTTGTGAACCTCCAACATGAAAGCGCGCTGTCCGGCCATGACGTCCTTGCCGCCGGCGGGACCGTGGCCGGGCAGAACATGCTCCACATCCAGCTTCATCGCAGCTTCTACTACCTTTGGCCAGTTGCCGATGTTGCCGTCGCCGGTAAAGTTGTAGGGGCCGTTCACCACCGCATCGCCGGTGCAGAGCACGCGCTCCTTGGGCAGATACACGAAGCCGTCACCGCGCGTGTGGGCCCATCCGAAGAAGCGGAACTCCACGCGACGCGTGCCGTCCGTCATTACGTGCGGGCTATCGGTGAAAGTTTGCTGGGGCGGCTCGGGATGGTCCGAATTCATCTCGGCGACATCCGGACGCTGCTTGGCGGTATCTTGCCAGCGCTTCGGCTCGTAGCGCTTCATCTCGTCGGCCACGCCTTGGTAAGCGATGGTCACCGCGCCCATCTGGGTCCAGACCGCGTTCCCATAAGCGTGATCCCCGTGATGGTGCGTGTCGAAGACGTACTTGACCGGCTTGGAAGAAACTCTCTTCGCGTCCGCCAGCACGGCACGCGCGCCGCTGGGAAAATTGGCGTCGACGATGATGAGATAATCCTTCATCTCGATGATGGCGTTGTTGCAGTGGCCGGCATGCTCGAGATCACCTTCGCGGAACCAGACGCCGGGCGCAATTTGCTTGACCGTATTGGGTTGGGCGTCGCCGCGGGTGAGAACGAAGCCGAGCGAAAGTGTTATCAGGAAGCTGGTTATCAGCCAGAGACGGGTGCGCTTCATTATCCGTGATTCTATCGAATCGGACGGCGGAAAGTATTTAGGGGATTGGTACACATTGACTGTTGTTATCAAAAATGAGAACATTGGATCGTACTGGCTTGCCCCGAACCGAGGTCTACTTTTACAGAGATGCGGACGGGTTCCTTCCGTTGTTGAAGTGGCTCGATGAGTTACCCGGAAAAGTTCAACTTAAGTGTACTGCCAGAATCAGTCGGCTTGCGGAAATGGGTAATCAACTTCACCGGCCGGAGGCGGACTACCTTAGAGATGGGATCTTTGAACTCAGGGCAAGGTATCAAGGCATTCACTACCGAATTCTCTACTTCTTTTCAGGGAAGGCCGCCGTCGTACTTTCCCATGGCATCACGAAAGAACGCGAGGTTCCGGCCAAGGAGATAGACCGTGCGATCCAACGAAGAGAGCAAGTCAAATCCGATTTCGAGCAGTACACGTTTCAACCGTAACGGCAAAACGAAGTCCAAAACCAGCGCGGCTCAGTTTCTTTACAACCGCTACGTTGGCAGTGATTCCGGGAAGGCGGCGGAGTACGAAGAAGAACTTCTCAACGCCGAGATCGCGAGAATGATTTTTCGTCTTCGAACGAAGGCGGGGCTTACGCAGCGCGATTTGGCCAGGCGGATCGGAACGTCGGCATCCGCAATTTGCCGACTGGAAGATTCAGACTATGAGGGCCACTCGCTCGCATTGCTAAAGCGGATCGCTGGCGCGCTGGATCAGCGTGTTGAGATTCGTTTCGTGCCAGCACGGCGTTCCCGCGCGGGATGAGCCTGGCCTTCCGCTCCTTTTTGAAAGCCCTCCTGTTTTCTGCGATATTGCCATTGCTGCTCGAAGCGCGAATGAGTACTTGACTGCGTATACGCATCTATGATAAGTATACTTATATATCATGCCGACAAGAACAATCTACGTTCGAGATGCTGATGTCGCACTATTTGATCGAGCTCAGGATGAACTTGGAAAAAGCGTTTCGGCGTTATTTGCGGAGTTTCTGAAGGAACGACTCGGGTCTGTGACCGAGAGCGAGAAAGCAGTTTTGGAGCTGATGGCCCAAATAGGAGAGGAGAAGGATAAGGCGGCAAAACGAGGCGCCGGTAGGTCAGTCTTATCCGAGTTTGATGAAGCGGAGGCGTATGCGCGCCGGATCCTGAATCTATTGAGAACTGGCGGTTTTGAAGAGGCCCGAAGTCTTTGGTCAGGGGCCCAGGCCCTTTTCGGTGCTGCCAGAGGCAGGTTCGGCACTTTCGAGCAGTCCTCTTTTCGCCTGGATCGAGTACTGGGGAGCAGAGTGACAGATGGCTTCCTGCACATTGTCGGAACGATGCAGGATGATGGAAACCGTGGGATCAACGTCATGTTCGCCCCTGTAGACAAACAGGACGGATTCATGAAGCAGAACATTTTCAAAACGATTGGAGAGGCGGAGGATTTCCTTAGGAAGATTGGTATAGATCCCGGTGCGATGCGACCTGAGCTAGATCGTACCAACGCGGCGAGCGAACGGGTGTCTTTACCGAGCAGGGTGATCGAGGTCTACTTTTCCTAGCACCCAAGCCAAAAGCATCAATCTTCCGTTCAATCTCCGCTCCCGTTGCTACAATGAGAATTCAACGGAGGTGGGATGGCAGTTCAACAGCGCCGCGTCTCGGTGCCGGTCCGGATTGGCAATGTAACGGTGGGTGGAAATCACCCGGTCGTGGTGCAGTCCATGACAAATACGGACACAGCGGATGTCATGTCCACGGTGAATCAGACTATGGCGCTGGCGCAAGCCGGCTCGGAACTGGTCCGCGTGACGGTAAACACCGAGGCCGCCGCGCAGGCCGTTCCGAAGATTGTCGAGACACTCGATAAATTCGGCGTACGGGTACCCATCATTGGCGATTTCCATTACAACGGCCATATCCTGCTCAAGAAATATCCCGCCTGCGCAAGAGCGCTATCCAAGTATCGAATTAATCCCGGCAACGTTAACATCGGCAAGAAGCATGACGATAATTTCCGCGTCATGATCGAGGCCGCTATTGAATATGATCGCCCGGTTCGCATTGGTGTCAACTGGGGCTCGCTCGATCAAGCGCTGCTCACGCAGATGATGGATGAGAATTCGCGCCTCCCTGAACCGCTGAACGCCAAGGAAGTGACGATGAACGCGATCGTCCGGAGCGCGCTCAATTCGGCCGAAGCCGCCGAGCGACACGGACTGGGGCGCGACAAGATTATTCTCAGCGCCAAGGTGAGCGGCGTGCAGGATCTCATTGCGGTCTATCGGAAACTGGCCGCTCAATGCGACTACGCGCTCCACTTGGGGCTCACCGAAGCGGGCCTTGGATCCAAGGGCATCGTGGCTACCACGGGTGCGCTCGCGGTGCTGCTTCAGGAAGGCATCGGTGACACCATTCGAGCATCCTTGACGCCGCTGCCGAACGGCGACCGCACGGATGAAGTGATCGTGTGCCAGCAGATTCTGCAGGCGTTGGAGCTGCGCAGCTTCACTCCTCAGGTTACGGCGTGCCCTGGCTGCGGCCGGACTACTAGTACGTTCTTCCAGGACATGGCCGACCAGATCCAGACCTACCTTCGCGAGCAGATGCCAGTGTGGAAAGGCCACCACGCCGGAGTAGAAGAGATGAAGGTGGCGGTGATGGGCTGCGTAGTGAACGGCCCCGGCGAATCGAAACATTCGAACATCGGTATCTCGCTGCCCGGAACGTTTGAAGAACCGGTGGCGCCAGTGTACGTGGATGGCAAGCTCTCCACGACGCTACGCGGCGACCGCATTGTGGCCGAGTTCATCGAGATCCTCAACAACTACGTGGATCGCACGTACGCCGAACGCGTAGCGGAAACCACCGCTGTGTGAGCGGTCCGCTGCCTCTTTATCGCGTCCGCGCTGTCAATACAGCACCTGATTCCGAGAACAAGATGCATGACGATGGCGTGGCCGTTCAATATGGTTTTCGAGGCGGACTAGTCCCGGGCGTCACGGTCTACGGGTACATGATGGCGCCGATTGTGGAGCACGCGCCCGAGTGGCTGGAGCATGGCTCAATGGCGGTTCGATTTCTGGAACCTTTCTATGACGGCGACGCGGTGATCGTACGGGCTGAGACGGCCGATGACGGATCGATTCACGTAGCAGCCGAACGCGAGGATGGTTCGGTTTGCGCAAAAGGAATAGCAAATATCCTGACAGCCGATGCCACTGAGCCCGGCTGGTTTCTGGAACATACACTGCCTGGCGAACGCCCAGTTCCGAAGCACGACGATCTCATACCTGGCACTCTACTCGGATCGGTGGCCGAAAAGATTGTCACGACGGAGCCGCATCGATTGTTGCTCTTCTCAAACCACATCCTGATGCGCAACTTCAAACTCGGCCCCTGGATCCACGCCGCGAGCGAGGTCACCAACTGGAGCGCCGCACAGTCTGGCGATGAAATTTCTGCGCGCGGCGTCATCCACGACAGGTTCGAGCGCAAGGGTCACGAGTTCGTGGTGGTTGATGTGATGTTGATTGCCAATGGCACCCGGCTGGTGCAGAGCGTCCGGCACACCGCGATTTACCGGCCGGCTCGCAAGGGCGGGTGAAACGTCCCCTCACTGACGTGCGGGGCTACAATACATTTCATAGGAGGGACGATGAGAGTATCCGTCAGCATCGCTTCCGTACTGTTTTTGTGCCTGCCGGGGTTTGCGGCCAGCCGCTTCGACATTGCGCATTTGGATAAAATCCGGCGCGTGGCGGATCCGCAGATTTCGCCGGACGGGAAGTCCGTAGTGATCGTGGTTTCGCGGCCTAATTTCACCGAGGATCGCTACGATGCGGACCTGGTGCTGGTGGATGTGCAGGATGGCCGGCAGCGGACTCTCACACACGACAGGCGGGCGGTAAGCTCACCGCGCTGGTCTCAAACGGGCGATCGGCTGGCTTTTCTGGCTACTGGCGCGAACGCCAAGCCGCAGATTTTCGTGATGCCCATGACGGGCGGCGATGCAGTTCAGATCACCAAGACAACCACTGGCGTCCAGCAATTTGCGTGGCGCCCGGACGGAAAGATGATAGCGTTCGCGGCCGCCGATGAAGCTCCTAAGAAGACCGGCGAAGAAAAATTCAATGATTCATTCGAAGTGGGCAACGACGATTTCCT